>JBDSRV010000065.1:0-12265 GCA_039929125.1 Sphingomicrobium sp. | reverse complement strand
GCAAGCTCGTCGCGCTGCAGTACAAGCGCAACGACCAGGCGTTCGCGCGCGGCAATTTCCGCGTGAAGGGCGACAATCTCGAAATCTTCCCGTCGCATTACGAGGACACCGCCTGGCGGATTTCCTTCTTTGGCGACGAGATTGAGGAGATCGTCGAGTTCGATCCCTTGACCGGCAAGAAGGTCGCCAGCCTCGACAGCGTCAAGGTCTACGCCAATTCGCATTATGTCACGCCGGGGCCGACGCTGAAGCAGGCGATGGAGGCGATCCGCCACGAGCTCGCCGAGCGATTGAAGGAGCTCGAGGCCGAGGGCAAACTGATCGAGCACCAACGGATCGAGCAGCGCACCAATTTCGACCTCGAGATGATCGCCGCGACCGGCAGCTGCGCCGGGATCGAGAATTACAGCCGCTTCCTGACCGGCCGCCTGCCGGGCGAGCCGCCGCCGACCCTGTTCGAATATCTGCCCGACAACGCCTTGCTGTTCGTCGATGAAAGCCATCAGACGGTGCCGCAGATCGGCGCGATGGCCAAGGGCGATCACCGCCGCAAGATTACGCTCGCCGAATATGGCTTTCGCCTGCCGAGCTGCATCGACAACCGGCCCTTGAGGTTCAACGAATGGGACGCGATGCGGCCGCAGACGACGTTCGTCTCGGCGACCCCGGGGCCGTGGGAGATGGAGGCGACCGGCGGGGTGTTTTCCGAACAGGTCATCCGCCCGACCGGGCTCATCGACCCGCCGGTCGAGATCAAGCCGGTCGAGGACCAGGTCGACGACCTGGTCAACGAAGCCAAGATCACCGCCAAGGCGGGTTATCGCACATTGGTGACGACGCTGACCAAGCGCATGGCCGAGGATCTGACCGAATATCTCCACGAGGCGGGCTTGCGCGTGCGCTACATGCATTCGGACGTCGAGACGCTGGAGCGGATCGAGCTGATCCGCGACTTGCGACTGGGCGTCTACGACGTGCTGGTCGGGATCAACCTGCTGCGCGAGGGGCTCGACATCCCCGAATGCGGGCTGGTCGCGATCCTCGACGCCGACAAGGAAGGGTTCCTGCGGTCGGAAACGTCGCTGATCCAGACCATCGGCCGCGCCGCGCGCAACATCGACGGGCGGGTCATCCTCTACGCCGACCGCGTCACCGGCAGCATGGAACGCGCGATCAACGAGACCGACCGGCGGCGCGAAAAACAGGTCGAATATAATGCCGCGCACGGCATCACCCCGGCCAGCATCAAGAGCCACATCAACGACATCATGAGCGATGTGACCTTGCGCGACGGCGTGCTGGTCGAGACCGGCGACGACGAGCGGCCGCACCTCGTCGGGCATAATCTTCGCGCCTACATCGGCGATCTCGAAGCGCGGATGCGCGCCGCCGCAGCCGACCTCGAGTTCGAGGAAGCCGGCCGCCTCCGCGACGAAATCCGCCGGCTCGAGGAGGACGACCTCGGATTGCCGGTTCAGGAGCGCCGCGCACCGCGCTCGCCCGGCAATTCGACCGAAGGCCGGCCCGGCACGCGCAAGGGGCGGTTCGGAAGGCAGAGCAGGACGAAGTTCGGGCGGTAGGGCCTAAGCCTCCATTCCCGCGCCGATCTTAACCATGCGTTCGCATCCTTGGCGCCACGCTGTGTCCAGTGGGAGGGGCGAGTCGATGCAGGTCCTGGGTATTTTACTGGCCGCGCCGATGCTGCTGTCGGGGGCGGCCGGGGTCGCCACCTCGGCTCACTTCGACCCCGCCGCGAGCGCCCGGCTGTCGCCTAGTTGAGCACCCGCTGCACCCGCATCTGCCGGGCGTAGAGGAACAAGGCCAAGGCGATCAGCCAGATGACGATCGACATCATGCCCATGATCCCGCCGCGCATCTCGGCCGGGGCGGGGTGGAACACCCATTCGTAGAGCGTCGTCACCGCCAGCCCGGCGAGCGAGACCAGGAACGCGGTAACCGCATGGCGGCTGCGCATCAGCAGCAGCACCGACCCGGCCAGCGCGCCCCACACGCCCAATGCCCAGGCGGCGACGAACCACGCCGGCGCGGCGTCGACATAGGCCATCACTTCGGCCGGATATTTGGCGAGGTAGGCGGGGTTGCGGGTCTGCGTCATGACATAGTCGTAGCCGCCGAAGCTGTTCCACAGCAGCGACAATATGCCGACCACCCACAAATGCATTGGCGTCGCACGCACGCCTTGCTCGTCCATCGTCATTCTCCCCCAACGCCGCCGCGCCCCGCGGCGAGTCCCGATTTGAGCGCCGCCGAAACGAATTTGTCAAACATGCTGCACCCGCGAGAGGCAGCGGCGCGTTGCGCGCTTATGACCCGACCCATCCTTCTCCTCGCCTGCCTGCTGATCGCCGCGTGCGGCAAGACCGACCCGGTCGCCAAGAATGCCGCCGCGCCGCCCGACAACATGGTCGGCGACGCGCCCGCGGCCGGCCTCGCCGATCCCGCCAACGCCGCAACGGCGGAAGCGGTCAAGGAAGCAGCCGCCCCGGTCGCGACCGATGGCATGGGCTGGCATTATGACCCCGCCAGCCGCCGCGCGACGTTCGGCCCGCCCAACGCCAGCAGCGGCCTCGCCTCGGCCCAGCTGCAGTTCGAATGCACGCCCCAGGGGTTGGTGGTGAGCCGCGCCGATTCCCCGAGCGAGGGCAAGACCACCCTGAGCTTCACTGGCAACGGCCATGTCGCATCGCTGCCGATGACCGCCACCCCGCGGACCAGCCAAGGCGCCATCTGGCGCGGGGTCGCCAGCGGCGACACGCTGCGGGCGATTGGGCGGACGTTCGCCGGCCCCGGCCCGGTCGAAGCCAGCGTCGGCGGCGGCGGCGACTTGCGACTGCTGCCCGACGGCGCGCCGCGCGCGGCCATCGCCGCCTGCCTGTGAGCCCCAACGCAAAGGGGCGGCGCAGCCTGGTCGCTGCGCCGCCCCTGTCACGAGCCGATTGCTGCCTGGCCTAGAAGCCGAAGTTCAGCCCGACGTGGGCCGAGGTTTCATCGCCGTTCTTCTTGCCGAAGGTCCCCGACAGCGACACGTCGAGCCCGACGTTGCTGAAGATCTGGGCGCTCGCCCCGGTCGTTACGCGGGTATAAATCTTCTTCGAATTGTCATCGACCGCATAGTGGTTGACGATCGTCGGGGCGGACGTCTGCGAGAAATAGAAGGTCCGGCCGTCGCCCTTGAAATCCTTTTCAGCGACCGCCGAGACATACGGCCGCAGTTGGACCCCGCCGCCGCCGAAGTCGCCGCGCAATTCAGCGCCGAGGTTGCCGCGCAGCCCGGTGTAGCGGATCTTGTCGACGTTGAGGGTCAGCGCGGCGTCGCCGCTTTCGGTGTAGCCGTTGACCTTGGCGCGGGCATAATCGAGCGCGACGATCGGGCCGACCCGGACGCTGCCCATCGGGATCAAGTAACCGGCCTTGGCGCCGCCGACCATGTGGTTGCCGCTGGGCCGCGCGGTCATGTCGTCGACGACCCCGCGGCGAACCAGTTTATACTTGTCCCAGCCGGCGCCGATATAGCCCTGGGCGAACAGCCCGGCCATGCCGAACGAAGCGAACCCGCCGACCTGGATCGAGTGGCTGTTGGAGCCCGCGGCGTCGTTGCCGAAATTGACTTCGGGCTTGGAATAATTGGCGGCGATGCCGGCCATGCCCGACCCGAAGCCGAATTCGGCGCCGATGGTGGCGCCCTTGGTCGAGGAACGGAACTGCTCGTTGCGTTCGCCGGCGTGCATCTTGCGGGTCAGCGTGTCGCCGACCACGAACAGGCGCATGCCCTCGGGCTGGTCGCCGTCGCGCGGCGCGGCCAGGTCCATCCGGCTGGTCAGCGTGCGGCCCCACTGGAACGAGGTGTCGAGCGCATTGTCGCTGACCGCGGAGAAGGTCAGCGGCGCCTCGAGCTGGACCGCGACATATTTGGCGACGATCGCGAACCCGGCCGAGGTCAAATGGAGCTGGTCGAAGTAGAATACATATTTGGCCGCTTCGGCGGTGCTCAGGATGCACGCCGGGTTGGGCAGCGCCGGGCAGGCGAGGCCGGTCAGGCCGTAAGCGGCGTAATTGCTCTGGACCTTCTGGATGATCAGGTTGAGGTCGAGATAGTGGACGATCTCGCCGTTGGCGGCATAGCCGGCCAGCGTATTGCGCATTGCCGCGTCGTAGCTCTGATAATAGGCGTCGCGGATGGCGAAGGCCGTGGCGGGGTTAGGTTGAAGGGCGACTTCCGGGATATTGGCGGTGCTGCCGGCGAGGTAGCTGATGGTCGGCGCGCCACGAGCGACCAGAGCGTTGAGCCCGGCGGTCGCGGCTGCGGCCGAGGCGGCGCCGGCGGCGGGCGCGCCAGCCAGCGTGCCGGGCGGGATGATCGGGCCCGGCGTGCCATTGTTGACGCTGCCCTTCTGGTAGAGGCGCCCATCGTTGCCGCCGATCGAAATGGCGAGCAGATCGTTGGCGCCGAAGGTCCCGCTGACCGCCGGGAATGGGGTCAAGCCCGCGCCGCCGCTGAGGAAGCTGCCGACTTCGGTCGGGAAGCCCAGGTTCGCCCCAGTATTGGTGTTGTAATTGTTGGTCAACGCGCCGGCGATGGCGAAGTTGTCGACCGGCACATTGAGGATCCTCGACAGCGTGTCGATATAGTTTGTCCCGCCGGAAAAGCGGCCGGTCGTGTAGGCGCCGGATGTCCCGGTCTGCGGGTTGATGTTGACGAATTTGAAGAAGTTGCCGGTGTCGGCATAGCTGTCGCCGAACGCGACGATGCGGTCGACCCGCTGCGCCGCGGCCGGGGCCGCAAAGGCCGTCATCGCGGTGGCTAGGGCAAGCGCGCGAAGCGCGGTTCGGTTCGAGATCATGTTTGGCGTCCTCCCTCGGCCACTCTCCTGGCGGCCGCTCCCCAGCGCTTGTGCCGCCGAGGCCTCCGCCACACAAGTGGCGGCAGCGCCACAGTGACGGTTAAAATCGTTTGGATTCAAGGCGTGATTAACAAGGACGACGCCTGCTGACGCTACGGCAAGCGGGACTTAGCGGCGGCTGGCGGCCAACCGGCTCATCAGGATGGCGGCGCGCTTGGCCTGGCGCCACAGCGACGGGATGTCGACCCGCTCCTCGGCGGTATGGTCGCCGGTGCTGGCCGGGCCAAGCCCGACCAGGCCGTCGACGTCGGCGGCGACGAAGCTGATGTCGCCCGCGCCGCGCTTCAGCGGGTCGATCTCGAGTTGCGGGGCGAGGCCGAGGCTGGCGTTGACGCCGTTCAGTGCCGCCAGCAGCGCGCGGTTGCCCGCCGTCGGGGCCATCGGCGGATAGCCATCCTCGAACGCGATGCTGCTGGTCGCGCCGTTGAGCGGGGCGGCAACGATGGCGCGCATCTTCGCTTGCGTCCGCGCCAGTTGCCCGGGCGTCAGCGCGCGCAGGTCGCCCCGCGCGACGGCTTCGGCGGCGATGATGTTGGTCTTGCCGGTGGCGGTCAGGCGGATGTGGTCGGCATCGTGCGCGGCCGTGCCGCCGCCGCCGATCAGCCCGACGTTGTAGGTCAACTTGTCGTCGGGCAGCTCGCGCCGGAAGGAATCGAGGATGCGGATCAACTCATAATTGGCGCCAAACCCCGCGGCCTTGGAGAACACACCGCTCGAATGGCCCGGCCGGGCGTGGACCGTCAGGGTCCAGTCGGTCGCCCCGCGCCGCGCGACGACGCCCATATCCTTGCCGTCCTCGATGCTCAGCCCTTCGAAGTCGAGCGCCGCGTCGGCGACCTTGCCGGCGGCGATCAAATCCGCCCGCGCCTTGGCCAGCGGATTGCCCGAATCCTCCTCGTCGCCGGTCAGGAAGACGGTGATGTCGGCGCGCTTCAGTGTCCCCGCCGCCTGCATCGCCCGCAGCGCCGCGATGATCACCACGTCGCCGCCCTTGTCGTCGCTGGCGCCGGGGCCGTGGCCCTTGTCGCCTTCGCGGACGAAGCGCTGGAACGGCGAGTCCGCCTCGAACACCGTGTCGAGGTGGCCGATCAGCAGCAGGCGCTTGCCGCCCTTGGCGCCGGCGTGGTGGGCGACGAGGTGCCCGGCGCGGCCGGTGTCGCGCATCGGCAGCCAGCGGACGGCAAAGCCGAGCGGCTCAAGCTCGGCGCGGATCATTCGCCCGACCGCCTCGACCCCGGTCAGGTTCATCGACCCGCTGTTCTGGTTGACCAGCCGCTCGAGCAACGCCAGCGAACGGCCCTGCTCGGCATCGACGGTGGCGATCATCCCCCGCTCGGCCGGCGACAGCGGCGCGGCGATGGCCGGCGCGGCCACCACCAGCGCCAGCGCGGCGAAGGCGGACTTCGCCACCCTCACTTGACCCGGCTCAGCGCCTTTTCGGCCAAAGCGACGGCCATCTTGCGCTTGTCGTCGGCACTGATCAGCGGATTACCGCTGTAGCTGATGCGCGAATGCATGCCGGGCGGTGTCGCCGCCACATAGGTGCCGCCCTTGCGCACGCTCAACTGGCTGTTCATCCCCCACAGGCTGTCGTCGCCAAGGCCGGGCTGGCTGTCGCCGCCCTCGTGCAGCTTGGCGTTGACGTCTGCCCCGGCGCCGCCCTTGTCGGCGACCGCCGCGCCCATGCCGCCGAGCAGCTTCGCGGAATCGCGGTCGATTTTCATCTTGCCGGCGGCGTCGGCGGTGTCGACGGTGATCGTCGCCCCGTCGCTGTCGTCGGTGGCATAGGTGCAGGTGCCGTGGTCGCTCGATGATTTGACGACCTTGTCGCCGGTGATCGCGGCGACCTCCTCGCTGGTGACCAGGCTGCAGGGGTCGAGCGCCGCGGCGGCCGGGGCGGCAGGCGTCGTCGCGCTCGCCGATTCATTGCCGGCGGCCGCGTCGCCATCTTTCTTGCCGCAGCCGGCGGTCGCCAGCGCCGCGACCAATGCCAGGCTCATCGCGCGTCCAATCGTCATGCCCAAGTCTCCCGCAGGGCCACTCGTAGGTCCCGCGCCAGACGATAATGCCGCCTCCGCGATTCGCTAGTCCAAAGAATTGGCACAAAACACTGTCCTACACGAACCGATTAGGTTACTACGAATCGCTCAGAGGGACGGAGGCGATGATGGACGACGCGGACACGATCGATATCGACACGCTGATTGACGCACTGATCGATCGCGAGGGCGGCTATGCCAACCATCCGGCCGATCGCGGCGGGGCGACCTGCTTCGGCGTGACCGAGGCCGTTGCCCGCGCCCATGGGTATGGCGGGGCGATGCGCGACTTGCCGCGCGGCGACGCGGCTTCGATCTACCGCCGGCTCTACTGGCTGAGGCCGCGGTTCGACGCGGTGGCGGAGCGCGCGCCGCGGGTCGCCGGCGAATTGTTCGACACCGGGGTCAACATGGGCCCGGGCGTCGCAGCCACCTTCCTCCAGCGGGCACTCACCGCGTTGAACCGCAACGCGAAGGATTATGCCGATCTGGTTCCTGACGGGCGGGTCGGGCCGCGCACCCTGGCGGCGCTCGACGGATTCCTCGAGGCGCGCGGCAAGCGCGGCGGGGAGACCGTATTGCTGCGCGCATTGGAAGCGCTGCAAGGCGAACGCTACCTCCGCCTGGCCGAACGCCGCCCGGCCAATGAGGCGTTCCTTTATGGCTGGCTGGCGAACCGTATCGGTACGGTTGGAGAGTAAGGTTTCGCCTCCGCCACCGTGAACATTGTGAACATTCGACGATCAGGAGAAGATCAGATGGCCATTTTCGACGCGATCATCGCGCCCATTTCGAAGCTGCTCGACCGCATCATCCCCGACCCCGAGGCGCGCGACCGCGCCAAGCTTGAGCTGATGAAGCTGCAGGGCGACCAGGAAGCGGCGACCATCGCCGTGCAGATGCAGGCGATCATCGCCGAGGCGCAGTCGGTCGACCCGTGGACCAGCCGCGCCCGGCCGTCGTTCCTGTACATGATGTACACGCTCATCCTGTGGTCGATCCCGATGGGCCTGATCGCCGCCGTCGACCCGCGCATGGCGGCCGGCATCGCTGGCGGCATGACGTCATACCTGCGCGGCATCCCGGAGGAGCTCTACGCATTGTTCGGCACCGGCTACCTCGGCTACACCGCCGCGCGCACCTGGGGCAAAGTGAAGGGCGTCGAAAAATAAGGGAACGCACCGGGCGGTGGCCTCGTTCGGCCCTCGGCATGCCCGGCGGGTCGGGCGCGCCAAGGACGGAAGGACGTGCCGCCGTGACCGACGCTTCGCCAGGCTCCCCGACAACACGGACGATGCTCAACAAGGTGCCGCTGGTGACCCTGGTGTTCTGGATCATCAAGATCCTCGCCACCACGGTCGGCGAGACCGGCGCCGACTTCCTCATCTTCCGCCTTCACTGGGGGCTGACCCTGACCTCGCTGGCGATGGCCGGACTGCTTGGCGTGGTGCTCGCGGTGCAGCTTCGCGCCGACCGCTACATTGCCCCGCTCTACTGGCTGGCGGTGGTGTTCCTGAGCATCGTCGGGACCTTGCTGACCGATAATCTGTCGGACAATTTCGGGGTCAGCCTGTACGTCTCGACGGCGGCCTTCGCCGCCGCGCTCGCACTGACCTTCTGGCTGTGGCACCGCAGCGAGCGGACGCTGTCGATCCACGCCATCACCACGCCCCGGCGGGAGGCCTTCTACTGGGCGGCGATCCTGTTCACCTTCGCGCTTGGCACGGCCGCCGGCGACCTCGTCTCGGAGCAGCTTGCCATGGGCTATGTCGTCGCCGGCCTGATCTTCGGCGGGCTGATCGCGGCGATCACGGCGGGCTTTTACAGCGGCGTCATCGGATCGGTGCTGGCGTTCTGGCTGGCCTACATCCTGACCCGCCCGCTCGGCGCCTCGATCGGCGACTGGCTGACTCAGGCACGCGCCGCCGGCGGGCTGGGCCTCGGCACCATGCCGGTCAGCGAGATCTTCCTGGTGATCATCGTCGTGCTCGTCGCCTACCTCGCCATCGCCAAGCCCGACGTCGAGCCGGTCGCCGCATGAACCGGCGCACCTGGCTCGCCGCGGGCGGCGCCGCGCTCGGCCTCGCCGCGCTGGTCGGGTGCACGCCCGCCGGTCTGCTCAATTCGGTTAGCCGGGTCAGCGGCGACACCGGCGTCAAGCGCGCGGTCGAGGGCGCCGCCTACGGCCCGCTCGCCCGCCAGCGGCTCGACGTGTGGGTCCCGGCCAAGCGCCCGGCGGGGGCGATGCCGGTGATCCTGTTCTTCTATGGCGGCGGCTGGGTGTCGGGCGACCGGGCCGACTATGGCTTTGTCGGCCGCGCCTTTGCCGCGCGGGGGTTCGTGACGATCGTCGCCGATTACCGGCTGGTGCCGCAAGTGCGCTTCCCGGCCTTCCTCCAGGATGGCGCGCTGGCGATCAAATGGGCGCGCGATCACGTCGCCCACTATGGCGGTGACCCGAAGCGGATCGCCTTGTCGGGCCATTCGGCGGGCGCCTATGAAGCGGCGATGCTCGCGCTCGACCGCCATTACCTCGCCGACGTCGGGGTCGATCCGGGCATCGTCCGCGCCGCCGCCTTGCTGGCGACGCCGGCCGATTTCTACCCGTTCACCGAACAGCGCGGACGCGATGCGCTGGGCGCCTGGCCGCGGCCCGAGGAGACCCAGCCGATCACGTTCGCCCGCGCCGACGCCCCGCCGATGCTGCTGATGCATGGCACCGCCGACACGGTGGTCAGGCCGTACAACAGCCAGCGGCTGGCGGCGAAGCTCAAGGCATTAGGCGCCCCGGTCGAGCTCAAGCTCTACCCGGGCAAGAGCCACATCGACCTGGTGAAATCGCTGTCGCCGACCTTCCGCGGCTCGACGCCGGCGCTGGCCGACAGCGTTGCCTTCCTCAACGCTCACACGCGGTGACCAGCCGGCGACCGACATGAAGCCCGACCGGCGGTTCGTGCGCTAGGGAAGCGCCTCGCGGTAGCGCCACACCAGGCCCTGCTCGAACGGCGACCACAAAGGCGCCTTGACCCCGGCGACTCGCAGCCGGTCGGCGACCCAGATGTTGCAGGTCGATAGCGCGCTGGCCTTGCCGACCCCTTCGTAAAAGGCATCGCCGGCGCCATAGCCGGGGTGGTCGATGCGGACCGGGCGGCCGCGGGCATCGAGCCGGAACTCGGCGCGGATCGCGGCCCATAGGCGGCGATATTGCTCGGGCGTCAGGCGGATGGCGCGGGCGGCATAAGTCGGGTCGGCGGTCCATTCGACGTGCATCACCCGGTCGCCGCCGAAGATTGCGCGGGCGGCGGTGCGGGCGCTGAGGTCGGCCCAGGTCGGGGTGTCGAGATAGACCCGCCGCTCACCCGCGCCGAACGCGATCCACCCAGCGTCGGGCGGCACTTGGGCGACGTCGCCGGCGGGCAGCAACGGCCGCCAGTCGAGCCCCGCCGCGGCTACGGGCAGGATGAGGTCGGCGTGGACGCCGTTGGCGGCGAGGTAGACGGTGATGCCTTGGTCGGGCTCGCGCCAGCCGCGGTTGACCGGGATCAGCGACCCGATGACGGCGGCGGCGAGGTAGAGCAAGGGCACGCTCAGCACGGCCAGCGCGAGGGTCTTGGCGAGCGGGCGTTGGCGGCGGCGACGGCGGGGCATAGGCGCCATCGTGGCAGAAGGCGGAGCGGCTGTCTCGTCTCGGCATCCGCCGACGACCATTAATGATCCATGCTCCGCAGTCGTAGCGGCTGTCTCATCTCGACGTCCGTCGGTCATTCAAAAAAGGCCGCCCCCCAGGCGGCCGTTTTAAAATGATGGTCGGGGCGACAGGATTCGAACCTGCGACCCCCACACCCCCAGTGTGATGCGCTACCAGGCTGCGCTACGCCCCGACCGGTCCGAACCGCACCCCCGTGAGGGCCGCGGCGCGGGAGCGGGCCATCTAGTCGGGCGGCGTCCGCTTGGCAAGGCGGGCGCCCTTGGCAAGTAAGGCTGGGGCGTGATAGGCGGCGCCCCAACGTCCTGCGCGCGGGCTTTGCCCGCCGCCCCTCCTGAGCGAAGAGACATACGCTTCGATGACCTTCACCAGCCTGTTCGCCCCGGCCCTTGCCGCCGCCACCGCGGCGCCGTCGGGCACCGCCGCCTTCATTTTCAACACCGCGCCTCTGGTATTGGTGTTCATCATCTTCTGGGTGCTGATGATCCGCCCCCAGCAAAAGCGCATGCGTAGCCACCAGGCACAGATCGCCGCGGTCAAGAAGGGTGACAGGATTGTCACCGGCGGCGGGCTGATCGGGCGGGTCACCAAGGTCGGCGACACCGAGGTCGAGGTCGAACTTGGCCAGGGGATCAAGGTCACCGCGGTCAAATCGACCCTGACGCAGGTCATCGACCCGACCACAACGAAGCCGGCCAACGACTGATGCTCGACTTCCCAAGGTGGAAGGTGTGGAGCATCTTCCTCGTCATCGCCATTGGCATCCTGCTGGCAGTGCCCAGCCTGGTCCCGCAGAAGGACAAATTGCCCGCCTTCCTGCCGAAGTCGCGGATCAGCCTTGGCCTCGACCTCGCCGGCGGCAGCCACCTGCTGCTTGAAGCCGACACCCGCGATGCCACCAAGCAGCGCGTCGCCTCGATGGAGGACCAAGTCACCACCGAGCTTCGCCGCGAAGACCCCAAAATCGACATCGGCGACGTCTCGACCGCCGACGGCCGGCTGGTCTTCATGGTTCGCGATCCGACCCTGGTCGACGCCGCGGTCGAGCGGATGCGCACCCTGACGCTCCCGGTCGGGCTGACCGGCAAGCGCGACTGGGACGTCACCGTGGTCGACCAGAACCGGGTCGTGCTGACCCCGACCCCGGACGGCAATGTCCGCGCCCTGAAGGACGCGATGACCGTCGCCCGCGACGTCGTCCGCCGCCGCATCGACCCGTCGGGCACCAAGGAAGTGACCGTCGTAAACGAAGGCAATGACCGGATCCTCGTCCAGGTGCCGGGGGTCGAGGACCCCGAGGCGCTGAAGAAATTGATCGGCCAGACCGCGCGGCTCGAATTCAAGCTGGTCGACCAGACCGCCGACCCGGCGCAGGTCGCCCAGGGCCGCGCCCCGCCGGGCAGCCAGGTGCTGCCGCTGGTCGATGGCGGGGCGATCGCGGTCAAGCGGCGGATCATGGTGTCGGGCGACCAGTTGGTCGATGCCAAGCAGTCGTTCGACCAGGACGGCCGGGCGATCGTGTCGATCAAGTTCAACGCCGCCGGGGCCAAGCGCTTCGGCCGCACGACCCAGGAGAACGTCAACAAGCCGTTCGCCAT
>JBDSRV010000064.1:0-27348 GCA_039929125.1 Sphingomicrobium sp. | reverse complement strand
CGATCGGGCCAAGCGCCACCCGCTGCCGGTGCTGCTGGCGTGGAGCATGGCGTTCGGCGCGCTGGCCGACGTGCTGATTGCGCTGGCCACCTCAGGGGCGCCGTCGTTCGACCCGCGCCCAGCCTATTGGCTCGGCCTGCTCTATCTGGCGCTGGCGGCGTCGGTGTTGTGCTTCAGCCTCTATTTCCCGGTGGTGCGGCGGATCGGCCCGGGCAAGGCGGCTTATTCCAGCGTGATGGTGCCGATCATCGCCATGGCCATTTCGACCGCCGCCGAAGGCTATCGCTGGACGCCGCTGGCGGCCGCGGGCGCGGCGCTGGCGATCGGTGGGATGCTGCTCGCGCTGGTGTGGCGCAAACCGCTCGCCGCCGCCGCGCCCGACGCGGGATGATGGGCGGCTAGTTGGTCGGCGCCATCGGCGGTGGGCGGACAATGGCGCGCTGCTCGGGCGGAAGCTCGGCGAGGTGCCTCGCCTTCCACGCCATCGCCATGTGCACGCGGGTGCGGCCCGACGGATGGTCGAAGAACAGGGCCTCCTCGATCGGGCTCGGCTCGATCTTGCGATATTCGCTCAACTGCATCGCGGTCTGGGCGAAGCCGTCGGGCTCGCGCGCGGCCTCAAGCCCGAACGCATCGGCCTCGCTTTCGTGGGTTCGAACCATGGTGTTGATGGCGGGGTGAAGGAGGAAGGTCAGCACCGCGATGAGCAAATAGAACAATGGCGTCACCGCGGGATCGTCGACTTTTCGCACCTTCCAGCGCTCGCCGAAGCGCGCGAGCAGGCGCGGTCCGGCCCAATAGAGCAGGAGGAAGGTGAGCAGGGCGAACGCCGCCATCCACACCAGCATCTTGGGCACGTGGTTGAGGACATAATGGCCCATCTCATGGCCCATCACCGCCTTGATCCCGGCGGGGGTCGACCGGTTGAGCAGATTGTCGTTCAGCGAGATGCGGATGGTGGGGCCAAGGCCGGAGACATTGGCCGACACGCGCTTGGTCTGTTTGGAGGCGTCGAACACATAGACATTGTCGGCCGGGATGCCCTGGGCATGGGCCATGGTCAGGATCTGGTCGCGAATAGGCCCGGCGGCCATCGGCGTATATTTGTTGAACAACGGCGCCAGGAACACCGGCGCGATCATGATCATCACCGTCATGAGGACGATCGTCGCCCCGCTCGCCCACAGCCACCAGCGGCGCGGGCTGCTGCGGATGACCGCGAACACCACGGCCAGGAAGATCGCGCCGGTGACCAGCCCGACGCCGAGCGCAATGCCCTGCTCGCCGGCCCACGCCGGGAAGCTCTGGTTCATCAGCCCGTACTGCTTTTCACGAATGAAGTCGGTGTAGATCGACCACGGCAGCGTGATCAGCATGCCGACCAGGGTGAAGGGCAGAGCGTAAAGCGCCGGCTGCAGCCAGCGGCGGCGGGTGACGTTGCTCGCCCAGCGGCTCCACGCCGCCGACCAGCCGAACCGCAGCATCGCCCAGTAACTGGCGACGGCGACCAGCATCCCCCACAAGGTCAGCCAGTAGCCGCCCTCGAAATAAGCGTCGCTCTTGGCCCGCGCCGCGCCCTGCAGCGTGTCGAGGTAGGCGCGGGTCGCGGCCTCGACATCGAAACCGCCCGGCGCGGCGGCCACCGCGCCGATCAGCGAATGAAGGTCAAAGGCCATCGATTAATCTCCCCCGCGCCGAGCCTAGGCGCTTCCTGCCGGGCCGCAACCGCGCCGGGCCACCCTTGGTCGATGCCTGCGGCGTTGCGTCGATTGGCCAGGCGCTCTAGCAAGCGCCGCCATGGCCGACGCACGCATCAACCCCGAGGCACCGCCCTCGCCGACCCATGTGACCATCCATCGCACGGATTATCGCCCGCCCGACTGGTGGGTGCCGACGGTCGACCTCGACTTCGCGCTCGACCCGGCGAAGACGCGGGTGGTCGCCCGGCTGACAGTCGAGCGCAACGGCGCGCACGCCCGCCCGCTGCGGCTGGCGAGCGGCGGGCAGCAATTGCTCCGCGTCACGGTCGATGGCGACGAGGCGCGCTGGACGATGGACGGCACCACGCTGGTGATCGAGTTGGGCGGCGATAGGGCGGTGGTCGAGACCGAAGTCGAGATCGCGCCTGACGCCAACAGCCGGCTGATGGGACTCTATGCCTCGGGCGGGATCCTGTGCACCCAGTGCGAGAGCGAAGGCTTCCGCCGAATCACCTTCCACCCCGACCGGCCCGACGTGATGTCGCTCTACACGGTGCGGATGAGCGCCGACAAAGCGCGCTTTCCGGTGCTGCTGGCCAACGGCAATTGCACCGCCAGCGGCGACGGCGAGGACGGCACGCACTGGGCCGAGTGGCACGACCCGTTCCCCAAGCCGTCCTACCTGTTCGCGATGGTCGCCGGCGACCTCAGCCCCAACCGCGACCGCTTCACCACCATGTCGGGCCGCGACGTCGCGCTGGCGATCTGGGTGAAGGAAAAAGACCTGCCCAAGACCGGCCACGCCATGGCCAGCCTCAAGGCGGCGATGAAGTGGGACGAGGAGGCCTATGGCCGCGAATATGACCTCGATTTGTTCAACATCGTCGCGGTCGATGATTTCAACTTCGGGGCGATGGAGAACAAGGGCCTCAACATCTTCAACTCGCGCTACGTCATGGCCGACCAGGAGACCGCGACCGATGCCGATTTCGACGCCGTCGCGGGCGTCGTCGCGCACGAATATTTCCACAATTGGTCGGGCGACCGGGTGACCTGCCGCGACTGGTTCCAATTGAGCCTCAAGGAAGGCTTCACCGTGTTCCGCGACCAGAGTTTCTCGGCCGACATGGGGTCGCAAGCGGTCAAGCGGATCGACGATGTGCGGTTGCTGCGCGCGGTCCAGTTCCCCGAGGACATGGGCCCGCTGGCGCACCCGGTGCGGCCAGAAAGCTTCATCGAAATCACCAATTTCTACACCGCGACGGTCTATAACAAGGGCGCCGAGGTGATCCGCATGATGCGCACGATCCTCGGCGATGCGGCGTTCCGCAAGGGCGCCGACCTCTATTTCGACCGCCACGACGGCCAGGCCGTGACGTGCGACGATTTCGTCGCGGCGATGGAAGATGCCAGCGGCGTCGACCTCACCCACTTCAAACTGTGGTATTCGCAGGCGGGCACGCCGCACATCACCGCCCGGCTCGATCATGACGCGGCGGCGGGGACCGCGGTGCTGCACCTGACGCAGGCCATCCCCGACACGCCCGGGCAAACGGGCAAGGCGCCGATGGTCCTGCCGTTGCGCACCGCGTTGATCGGCGCCGATAGCGGGCAGGAGATTGCCGCCGAGCAAATCGTGATGTTCGACGCGGCCACGGCCGAAGTGACGTTCGAGGGGGTGACCGAGCCGCCCTTGCTGTCGATCAACCGCAATTTCTCGGCACCGGCGATTCTCGCGGTCGAGCGGCGGCCGGGCGAGCTCGAGCGGTTGGCCGAAACCGACCCCGACCCGTTCGCGCGCTATGAGGCGCTGCAGGAATTGATGATGCGCAACCTGGTCGCCGGCGCGACCGGCGCGGCGACCGATCCGGCGGCGGTGATCACGGCCATGGGATCGACCTTGCGCTCCAACGCGCTCGACGCGGCATTCAAGGGCGAAGCGCTGGTCATCCCCAATGAGGCGATGATCGGCGACCGGCTCGACAAGGTCGATCCCGAGGCGGTGCACGCGGCGCGCGACGCCCTGCGCAGCGCGGTCGGCTCGGCGCTGGCCGGCGACCTTGCTGCAGCTCACGCGCGGACCGCGCTGGGCGGCGATCTGTCGAGCGAAGCCAAGGGTGTAAGGCGGCTTCGTGCCATAGCCCTCGGACTCCTCGCTGCCGCCGATCCGACACAGGGCGCGGCACTGGCCAAGGCGCAATATGACGCGGCCGACAATATGACCGACCGCCAGGCGGCGGTCGCGGTGCTCGCCGGGCTCGACGTGCCCGAGCGCGGCGGGGCGCTCGACGATTTCTACCGCCGCTTCAAGGACGACAGCCTGGTCATCGACAAATGGTTCGCGCTGCAGGCCTCGGCCAGCCGCGCCGACACGCTCGACACGGTCGAAGCGTTGCTCAAGCATCCCGATTTTTCGATGCACAACCCCAACCGGCTGCGTGCGCTGGCCGGCAGCTTCGCCGCCAATCCGTGGGTGTTCCACGGGCAAAGCGGGCGCGGCTACCGGATGCTGGCGGACCTGATCATCGCCGCCGACCCGCTTAACCCGCAGGTCGCTGCGCGGCTCGTCCCGCCGCTCGGCCGCTGGCGGCGGTTCGCCGAGCCTTTTGGCGGGCGGATGCGGGGTGAACTTGAGCGGGTGCTGGCGACGCCGACCCTGTCGCGCGACACGTTCGAACAGGTGTCGAAAAGCCTCGCTTAGCCGCCGATCCAGGCAGCGATCTGCGTCGCGACCTGGTTGGCGGCGGCGTTGAGCGCGGGGCCGACCGTGGCGCCGGTGCCGTCGGCCGGCGCGGTCGCTTCGAACCGGCGGGTCTCGACGCGGGTTCCCCCTGCGGTCGCCAGCGCGCCGTCGTAGCGCACAATGACCGATCCCAATTGCGCGTCATAGCCGAAGCGGGTCAAGCTGCCGGTCAGCTTGAGGCCGGGGTCGAGCGACGACTGGCGCGGATCGAGCACGACGCGGCCGGTCGTCCGCATGACGGTTTCCTGGACGAGGTGCTGGAACAGCCGGTCGGGGCTTTCGACCCATTGGACGTCCTTGACGTAGGCGACCGCGGTCGGCCCAACCTGGGCAGGAACGCGGGTGGAGTTCAATTCCTTCGGAATGACCGGAACGTCGATCGTCACCGCCTGGCCGGCGTCGGAAGCGCGCACAGTGCCGGCCGGGGCGACCGCGGAGGCGGTCAGGGTCAGCAGGGTCGGCGGGATCTTCTTGCCGCCGAAGCAGCCGGCCAGCGCAAGCGCGCCGAGCGAGACGAGGATCAGACGGTGCGAACGCATCATTTCGACTTTCCTGGCTTGTAATCGGGCAGCTTCGGCCCGCCGATGGCGCCGCCGATGCCGTCTTGGTTCAACCGGTCGGAGAAGCCTTTCAGGCTTTCGCTGAGGTCGCGCAGGTCGTGAACCAGTTTATTGGCCTCGGGCAGCGTCGATTTGGAGAAATTCTGCACGCCCGGCCGAGCGTCGGCGATCATCGCATCCAGGTTGTCGGCGGACTTCTGGACCGAGGCGATGGCTTTGCGCATATCCTCCGCCGCCGGTTTGCCTTGCTCATTGACTAGCCGCGTCGTCGAATCGGCGAGGATGCCGACGCGCTGCGCGGCGATGCCGGCGTTGCGGGCGGCGATGCGCGCGTCGCCAATGGCGTCGGCGAGGTCGGGCGCGCGCTGGGCAATCACCTTGGTCGTGTTGTCGAGATTCTCGAGGATGTCGGCGATCGCGTTCTGGTTCTTGTCGCTGAGCATTTCGGTCAGCCGTTCGGTCAGCCGCTGGATGCGGTCGATCAGCTCCGGCGCGCTATTGAGCAGCGCGCCGAGCCCGCCCGAGGTCGACGGCACCACCGGGCAACCCTGCGGCCCCAATTGCTCGATCGGCTTGCCGCCCTTGACCGCGCCGTCGAGCTGGATTTCGCTGACCCCGGTGAAGCCGACGCCCTTGATCTGCGCGGTGGTGCCCTGAAGCACCGGCGTGTCGGCATCGACATCAATCCGCACCCACACGAATTCGGGGCGATCTGGCAGCAGGCTGATCTGCTTGATCTCGCCCACCGGCACGCCCGAGAAGCTGACCGCCGAGCCCTTGTTGAGCCCGCCGACGCCCTGGCTGAAGTAAATGTCGAAACATTTCGACGCCTTGTTGGACAGGCCGGCGAGCCAGACGGTGAACAACAGCAGTCCCGCCAGCAGCAGGAGCACGACGGTGCCGACCAGGATATGGTTCGAACGCGTTTCCATCAGGCCCCCCGGTGTCCCTTCTTCAACCCAGCGGAGGCAGCACGCCCACGGGGCCCGTTAAAATATTCTTGAATCCAAGGATGGTCTAAAGCGAGCAATTCTTCAATCGTTCCGACAGCGACGACTTTCTGGTCGCTCAATACCGCGACACGGTCGCAGATCGCCCACAACGTGTCGAGGTCATGCGTGATCAGGAATACGGTGAGGTCAAGCCGTTGCTTGAGGTTTTCGATCAACTCGTCGAACGCCGCCGCGCCGATCGGGTCAAGCCCGGCGGTCGGTTCGTCGAGGAACAGCAGCTCCGGGTCGAGCGCCAGCGCCCGCGCCAGGCCGGCGCGCTTCCTCATGCCGCCCGATAGCTCGGACGGATATTTCGGCCCGGCATCGGCCGGCAGCCCCGACATGGCGACCTTGTAGCCGGCGATCTCGTCGAGCAACGGCGGTTTGATGAACGGGAAATATTCGCGGATCGGCACTTCGACATTCTCGGCCACCGTCAGGGTCGAGAACAAGGCGCCGTTCTGAAACAATATGCCCCAGCGGCGGCGGATATTCTTGGCTTCGACGTCGTCGCGCCCGATCATATTCTCGCCGAGCACCTCGATCTCGCCCGCGTCGGGGGTCTGCAGCCCGATGATCGAGCGCATCAGCACCGATTTGCCGGTGCCCGACCCGCCGACCACGCCCAGGATCTCGCCCCGGCGCAGGTCGAGGTCGAGGCCGTCGTGGATGATCTGGTCGCCGAAGCTGTTCTTGAGCCCGCGCACCGAAATGACGATCTCGCCATCCTTCTTTGAGCTGGTGTCCGGGGTGCTGGCGGGGGCCTCGTCGGTCATATCCAGCCCACGTTCGAAAAGAACACCGCGAACACCGCGTCGAGGACGATGACCAAGAAGATCGACTGCACCACGGCGGCGGTCGTGCGGGTGCCGACTTCCTCGCTATTGCCCTCGACCAGCATGCCCTGGAAGCAACCGGCCAGGGCAATGATGAAGCCGAACACCGGCGCCTTGATCAGGCCGACCCACAAATCGGTAATCGGTACGACCTCCTGGAGTCGCTGGATGTAGGTCAGCGGCGGAATGCCAAGCGCGACCCACACGAAAATGCCGCCGCCGAGCAGCGACATGATCATCGCGTAGAACGACAGCAATGGCATCATCACCACCGCCGCCATCATCCGCGGCACCACCAACGCCTCGGTTGGCGACACGCCGATCGTCCGCATGGCATCGATTTCCTCGGTGATCTTCATCGTCCCGATTTGCGCCGCGAACGCCGAGCCGGATCGGCCGGCGACCATGATCGCGGTCATCAGCGTCGCCAGCTCACGCACCGAAATCCGGCCGATGAGGTTGATGGTGTAAACCTCGGCGCCGAACTGCTGGAGCTGGACCGCGCCCTGCTGGGCGATGACGATGCCAATGAGGAAGGTCATCAGCCCGATGATGCCGAGCGCGCGCACCCCGACCAGGTCGAACCGCTGGACCACGGCGTTAAGCCGGAAGCGGCGCGGGCGGGTGACGATAATGCCGAACGAAATTACGGTCGCGCCGAGGAAGCCGAGCAGCCCGACCAGCGTCTTGCCGGCCTCGGCCACCCAGTCGCCAAGCTCTTCAAGCGCGCGCAGCGGCGCGGCGCGCTGATCGGGGCGGACGCGCACCGGGCGGTCGGCCTCGGCGACCTGTTCGAGCAATTGGCGGCTCTGGGTGGTTTCGCCGGTGACTTCGGCATGGCGGTCGCGGACCGCGCGGTGGACCAGCCAGGCGCCGACGGTGTCGATCCGCTCGACCTCGCTCAGGTCGATGGTCAGCGGGTCGTCCATCGCGTCGATCTCGCGCTGGGTCGACGCGGCGCGGGTGATCGTCAGCGCGCCGACGACGCGGTAGACATTGTCGCCGCCGCCTTGGTCGTCGCGCCTGGTCGGATCTTCCCCCATGGGCTGGAGTAAGAGCGGAAAAGGCGGCGCGCGGCAAGAGCGGTCGCGCCGGGTGGGTTTCGTGGCGCCGATCCTGCCCCTATAGCGCTGGCCCATGCCCGCCTCGGCCGACCTCGACCCGCCGCCTCTGTTCGTCCCGATCGGCGACAATGATGCGCGCCCCTTCGGGATGGACGCCATCGCGCGCGCCGGTGCGCTGGCAGCCAAAGCGGGGCTGGAGCCCGCCGGGGCGCCAGGCGCCGGGCGGGCCGTGGTGCTGGCCGATATGGATTATGTCTGGGATCCGGCCTGGGCCAAAACGATGGCGGCGCGGCCGGGGACGGTGCTGGTCAAGGATGGCCGGCCGGTCCTCGCCCACATCACGGCCGACGGCGACGCCGATGCGGCGATCGCGGCGATGCGTGGCGGCAACCCGATCGAGGGGCTGGAGCCGATCGACGCCGATTCAGCCGAACTCAGCTATCACGAGCTGCGCAAGCGCGAGCGGCCGTTCGTCATGCGGCTCGACTCCGCCAACGTCGATGCCGTCGAGCGCGCCGCTTACGACGCCAGCTACAAGGGCGTCACCGACGCGCTGACGTTGTATCTGTGGCGGCGCCCGGCTTTTTACCTGACGCGGTGCGCGGCGCGCGCCGGAGCCAGCCCCAACCAGGTGACGTCGGTCGGCGCGATCCTGTGCGCCGCGACCTTTTTCCTGTGGGTCGACGGCCACTACTGGCCCGGCATCCTGACCGGCTTCGGATTCATGGTGCTCGACACCGTCGACGGCAAGCTGGCGCGGTGCACCGGCCAGTCGTCGAAGTGGGGCAATATCTTCGACCATGGCATCGACCTCATCCATCCGCCCTTCTGGTGGTGGGCGTGGGCCGAGGGGCTGAAGGCCGTCGGGCAGCCGCTTGAGCCGGTCTATCAGCTGATGGTCGTCGGGGCGATCGTCGGCGGCTACGTGCTGCAACGGCTGATCGAGGGCCTGTTCATCCATTTCTACAGGATGGACATCCATGTCTGGCGGCCGGTCGACAGCGGCTTCCGGCTGGTCACCGCGCGGCGCAACCCGAACATGGCGATCCTGACCGTCGCGCTGCTGTTCGGGCGGCCGGATCTGGGCATTCAGCTGGTGGCGCTGTGGACCGTCGCCAGCCTGCTGTTTCATGCCGCGCGGCTGGCCCAGGCCAACGATCGCGCGCGGCGCGGGCGCAAGATCATCAGCTGGCTGGCATGAGCAACTGGACCGCGCTGTTGCTGGCCGGCTCGCGGCCGGGGCGCGATCCGTTCGCCGAAGCGCACGGCACGGATCTGAAGGCGCTGATCCCACTCGCCGGAAGGCCGCTGGTCGCTTATCCGGCGGCGGCGCTGCTGGCCTCGCCGGAGGTCGATCGGGTGCGGGTACTGGCGCAGCAGCCACAGCGGATCGCCGCGGCGTTGCCGAAGGACAAACGGCTGACGGTCGAGCCGTCGGGCGCGACCATTGCGGCGACGATGGAGGCGATCCTGGCCGACCCGGCGACGCGCTTTCCGCTGCTGGTGACAACCGCCGATCATGCTTTGCTGACCCCCGCGATGATCGCCGATTTCTGCGCCCAGGCGGCGGGCGCGGACCTCGCCATCGGGGTCGTCGAGCGGCGCGCCCTGGAAGCGCGCCTGCCCGGCACCAGGCGGACGTGGATCGGCTTCAGGGGCGGGGCTTATTCGGGCGCCAATCTGTTCGCCTTCGGCAGCGCCCGCGCTGCCCCCGCGGTGGCGCTGTGGCGGTTGGTTGAACAGGATCGCAAGACCGGCTGGCGCTTGCTCGGCGCGCTCGGTGTTCCCGGCCTGCTCGGCCTCGCCCGCCTGCGCACGCTCGACCAGACGCTCGCCGCGATCGGTCGGCGTCTATGCGTGACCTTGGCGAAGATCGAACTCGCCGATCCGCTCGCCGCGGTCGACATCGACAAGCCGGCCGACCACGCACTGGCGGAAGCGATCCTGGCGGGGCGGGCATGACCCAGGCGCTGGCGATTTATGACATGGACCGGACGGTGACCCGCCACGCGACCTACACGCCGTTCCTGCTCTTTTGCGCGGCACGTCGGGCGCCGTGGCGGCTGGCGTTGCTGCCGTTCGTCGCCGGGGCGATGCTGGCCTATCTGGTCAAGGCCATCGACCGCGGGCGATTGAAGGAAATCAGCCACCGTCTGCTGCTCGGCCATCGCCGCCATCCCGACGAACTGAAGCCGCTCGTCGAAGGATTCGCCCGGCGCACGCTGGCCGGCAATGTCCGCCCCGGCGCACTCACCGCCATCGCCCGCGACAAGGCCGAAGGGCGGCGCGTGGTGATGGCCACCGCCAGCTACCGGCTCTACGCGGTCGGCATCGCCGACGTGCTCGGGTTCGACGACTGCATCGGCACCAACGCCATCGTCGGCCTCGACAGCCGGGTCCATGCCAAGATCGACGGCGACAATTGCTACGGCCCGGCCAAGCTCACCATGATCGAGGCGTGGCTGGCGGCGGAAGGGATCGCGCGCGGACACGTCCGCTTCTACTCGGATCACGCCAGCGACGCGCCGGTGTTCGACTGGTCGGACGAGCCGGTCGCGGTCAACCCGCACGGCCCGCTCAGGCGCCTCGCCGCCATGCGCGGCTGGGCAGTCGAGGATTGGCGCTAGATCGCGCTTAATGCCGCGTCGAAGTCGGCGATGAGGTCGTCGGCGTTCTCGACCCCGATCGAGATGCGGACCAAATTGTCGGTGATGCCCATCGCCAGCTTGCGGTCGTCAGGCACTGACAAATGGGTCATCGCCGCGGGGGCCGAGGCGAGGGTCTCGGTGCCGCCAAGGCTGACCGCTAGCTTGGCGATCTTGAGCGCGTCGAGGAACGCAAACGCCTCGCGCTCACCGCCCTTCAAATAGAGCGAAAAGGTCGATCCGGCGCCAAGGCAATGGCGTTTGTAAATGTCGGCCTGGCGCGACCCGGGCTCGAGAAAACCGAGGTAGCCGACCGTCTCGACCTTGGGGTGATCCTTCAGGAAACTGCACACCTTGACCGCATTCTCGCTGGCGCGGCTCATCCGCAGCTCGAGTGTCTCGAGGCTCCGCAGCAGCATCCACGCGGTGTTGGGGTCGACGATCCCGCCCATCGTGTTGCGGATGCTGCGGACCTGGTCGAGCAACTTCTTGTTGCCGGTCAGCCCGCCGGCAACGAGGTCGCTGTGGCCGCCGGCATATTTGGTCAGGCTGTAGACCGAAATGTCGGCGCCCTGGTCCTGCGGCTTGGCCCACAGCGGGCCGAGGAAGGTGTTGTCGATCGCGATCGGCGGCCTGGTATCGCCGTCGAATGCGGCGGCGCGCGCCGCGGCAACCGCCTCGACGTCGACCAGGGCGTTGGTCGGGTTGGCCGGGCTTTCAAGATAGATCAGGCTGACCCGGCCCATCGCCTTGGCCTTGACCAGGACGGCGTCGATTTCCTCGCGCGTCGCGCCGGCGGGGAAGTCGACGTAGGTGACCCCGAACTGGTTCAAGATCTTGGCGATGATCGATTCGGTCGCGGCATAGAGCGGGCCGGAATGGACGATGACGTCGCCGGGCCGGACGAAGGTCAGGAACAGGGTCGTGATCGCGGTCATGCCGCTCGAGAAAGTGAGGCACTCTTCCGAGCCCTCCCACAGCTTGAACCGCTCCTCGAGGATCTGCTGATTGGGGTTGTTGAAGCGCGAATAGACCAGCCCGTCGGTGCCGCCGGGGCGGCGCCCGGTGATGCCTTCGAAGAAATGCTTCCCGTCGGCGGCGCGCTCGAACACGAAGGTCGACGTGAGGAAGATCGGCGGCTTCAACGAGCCTTCGGACAGCGCCGGATCGAAGCCGTGGCCCATCATCAGCGTCGAAGGATCGAGCTTGCGGTTGCCGATATGGGTGGCGGCTTCCTTGGGGCGGCGGGCGTCGGTCACTGATGGTCTCCTTGTCGCGGCGCGCCTTAGCCCGTCGGCCTTCAGGGCGCTAGGCCGATGAGGCTGACCTGCCGCCCGTAACCGGACTCGTTGAGGTGCGTTGCGCGGCGGTAACTGAAGAATTGTCGAGGGTCGGCGTAGGTGTCGAGACCGAGCGCTTCGATCCGGCGCACCCCGGCGGCGGCAAGGCGGGCGACGACGTAAGCTTCAAGGTCGAAATGCGGCTTGCCGAGCGGCCCGTCGGCGAAGAAGCGGGCATTGGCCGCGTCCTCGGCGGTGAAGGCGTCGAGGAAGGCGGGGTCGACCTCATAGTTGCGCTGGGCGATGCACGGGCCGACCGCGGCGGCGATCCGCTCGACCCGCGCGCCGAGGCCGAGCATCCCGGCGATGGTCGCGTCGGTCACCCCGCCGAGCGCGCCGCGCCAGCCGGCATGGGCGGCGCCGATTATGCCGGCTTCGGCGTCGGCGAGCAGCACCGGGGCGCAGTCGGCGGTGAGGATCGACAGCAGGATATTGGGCCGGTCGGTGACCAAGGCGTCGGCGCGCGGGCGCTCGGCGTCGGGCCACGGCTCGGTGACGGTCACGCAGTCGGCCGAATGGACCTGGTAGGGCGCGACCAGCGCCGCGCCGGGTAGCACCGTTTCGGCCGCCGCGCGGCGGTTGGCGAGGGCGGCGGGATCGTCGCTCGACAAGGAGCAATTGCCGGCCTCGGCCCCCAAGAAGCGGTGCGGGACACGCAGCGCCGATGCCGACCAGCCGGTCACAGGGCGACCCGCATGACGCGGTCGTCGTCGGCATGGTCGCCGACCATGAAGCGATATTGCCCGACCTCGACGAACCCGCGTTTCTCGTAGAACCGGTGGGCGCGGTGGTTGTCGATGTAGACGCTGAGTTGCAGATGGCAGGCGTGCCGTTTTCGGGCCTCGGCAAACGCCCAGTCGGTCAGCTCGGCGGCGATCCCCGCGCCCTGCCACGGGCCGAGGACATAGAGCTGGCGAAGCTCGATCGTGTCGGGCGGGGTGTCGCCGGGCAGGTCGGGCGGGCCGAGCTTGATGAAGCCGGCAAGCGTGCCTTCGACCTCGGCCAGGCGGAAGGCGAAGGCCGGGTCGGCAATCTCCGCGGCGAACGCTTCAGGGGTCAGCCGGGCGAGGAAGGCGGCGAGATTGTGCGGCGCATAGAGCGCGCCGAACGTCGCGGTGAAGCAGTCGGCGAACAAGGCGGCGATGGCGGGGGCATCGGCGATCGTTGCTGCACGATAGGTGACGTCGCTCATTCGAACCCCGCGATCATCGGCCACTCGGCCCCGGCCAGCGCCATCACCTTGAACAGGCGCCCCATCTCCGCCTCATCGCACAGACGGCGCCGCGCCGCCGCGATTCCCTCCGCCTCGGCCGGGTTCTTTGCCGCGAGTGTCGACGCGCGGGCCGCGATGCCGAGCGTTTCCAGCCAACTGCCCTGCGACACCGGCCCGCCGACCCGCGCGCCGCCCAAGCGCGCCGCGCCCGCAAGCGCTGCGAAATCTACGTGGGCGGTCAGATCCTGCTCGCCGGGATGCTCCAGCGGGTAAGCGAACCGGTGGCCGCGCACGGCTTGCAGCGTGTCGCCGACCGCGCCCGCCTGGTCATGGCCATAATCGACGATCAGCGCCGCGCCGCCTTTGTGAGCAAGCAGCGTCGCCACCTGGCGTGCGGCCTCGTCGCGGGCCGGAGAGGTTTCGACGATGGCGCCGCCGCGGTCGAAGGCCAGGCTCCCGCCGCTGACCACGACCCGCCGCTCGACACCGCCGACCGTCTGGCGCACCGGCAGCGCGTCGAAGAATTCGCTGGCGACGAGCAGCAGCGGGCCGTTGCCGTCAGCCAGCCCCTCGATCGACTCGTGGAAGATCGCGGACGGCAACCGCTTGCATTGTTCGGCGCGGAGCAAAGGGCTGGTCTCGACCAGCTCGATCGCATCTGGCTCCAGACCCGCCGCGGCCATCGTCCGCAGTGCGTCGGCGGCGAGCGTCCCGCGGCCCGGGCCAAGCTCGGCGTAGCGCACGCCTCCCGGCCGTCCGGCGCGATGCCAGCAATCGGCCAGCGCGGCGCCGATCATCTCGCCGTACATCTGGCTGATTTCGGGCGCGGTGGTGAAGTCGCCGGCCGCGCCCAGCGGGTCGCGGGTCGCGTAATAAAAAGTGTTGCAGGCGTCCATATAGGCTTCGACCGACAGCGGCCCGTCGCGGCGGATCCGCTCGCGCAACGCCTGCTCCAGCGGAGTCATGCCCGCCGGCGGGTCAGGCGACGCTGGCGGTGCCGACCGTCGGCTCGATCCGCACCCGTCGCTTCGCCGCGGTCGCCATCAGATAGAGGCCGCCAACGATCATCGGCAGCGTCAGCCATTGCCCCATGTGAAGCCCGGTGGCGGCGGCGAAGGCGCTCAGCTGCGCGTCGGGCTCGCGGATATATTCGATGCCGAAGCGGAAGATGCCGTAGAAAAAGATGAACGCGCCGACCAGCTTGCCGGGCTGGTATCGGGCCTGCGTCTTCCAGAACATGAACCACAGGATCGCACCGAGCACGAGGCCTTCGAGTCCGGCTTCATACAGCTGGCTCGGATGGCGCGGCGGGCCGAGCACGCTCATCCCGGCAATGACTTCGGGGAAGCGGACCGCCCACGGGACATGGGTCGGCGCGCCCCACAGCTCGCCGTTGACGAAGTTGGCGACCCGCCCGAAGAACAAGCCGATCGGCACGGTGCAGGCGACATAATCGTGCACGCGCAGCCACGGCAGTTTCTGCTTCCACGACAGATAGATGAGACCGAGCGAGGTACCGATGACCCCGCCGTGGAAGCTCATGCCGCCGTCCCACAGCTTCAAGATGTCGATCGGATGGGCCGCGTAATAGGGCAGGTTGTAGAACAATACATAGCCCAGCCGGCCACCAAAGATGATGCCCAAAGCGGCGTAGAAAATGAGGTCGTCGGCGTGGCGCCGGGCCATCGGCGCGCCAGGCTGCTTGAGCAATTTGATAAGGTACCAGTAGCCGAGGAAAATGCCGGCGAGATAGGCCAGGCTGTACCAGCGCAACTGGAAGATGCCGAGGTTGAGCGCGACCGGCGACAGGCCCAGATCGGTGTAGCTGATGGCCTGGTCACTAATATTGTCGAGTGGCGCGGTCATGGGCTTTCCTCTTGGCTAGCCGCCTCATAGGGTGGGCCGCGTCAAAGGCAAAGGAGAGGTTGATGGCCGTATCGGCGCTCGACCGGCAATATGACAAATCGCTGGCCGCGCTGACCGCCCCGGGTGGGCGGCTGGTGATCGACCGCGACGCTTCGGGCCGCCAGATCGTGGCCAATTTCCCGGCCACGCTGCCGGCCTTTTTCAAGACCTTTTGCGCGTTATATGCCGCCACCGAAGCGGTGGTGTCGGGCGACGAGCGGCTGACCTTCGCGGATCTCGACAATTGGTCCGACCGGCTGGCGGTGGCATTGGCGTCGCGCGGCATCGCCAAGGGCGACCGCGTCGGCATCGCCATGCGCAACTGCCCGGTATGGATCGTCGCCTATATGGCGGCGCTGAAGGCCGGGGCGGTGGCGACGTTGCTCAACGGCTGGTGGCAGGTTCACGAACTCGACCATGCGCTGGCGCTGACCGAACCCAGGCTGATCGTCGCCGACGCCCCGCGCGCGCACCGCATCGGCGCGACCAGCGGAACCTACGACGTCGCCAACCTCGACATCGACAAGTCCCTGGCGGAGGCGCTGGCGCCGCTGCTCGACGGCGCAAAAGAAGGCGCCGCGCTGCCCGACGTCACGCCCGAGGACGACGCCACCATCCTGTTCACCTCGGGGTCGACCGGTGAGGCCAAGGGCGCGCTGTCGACCCACCGCGCGGTGACCAGCGGCGTCTACACGTATGCGGCGTCGATCCTGACCCTGCTCGGCATCCTCGAAAGCGAAGGCCGCCCGCCCGCCAACCCGCCGCGCACCCTGGTGGCGGTGCCCTTGTTCCACGTCACCGGCGAAGTGCCGTTGCTGCTCAACAGCTTCGTCATCGGCCGCGGCATGGTGCTGATGCCCAAATGGGACGCGGGCGAGGCGTTGAAGCTGATCGAGAAAGAGAAGATCACCTACTTCGTCGGGGTGCCGACGATGAGCCTTGAGCTGATGAACCACCCCGACCGCGCCGATTACGATCTGTCGACCCTGAGCGACATCACCGGCGGCGGCGCGGCGCGGCCCGTGGCGCACGTCAGAAGGCTGCGCGAAAGCTTCCCCCAGTCGCAGCCCGCTTTGGGGTATGGCCTGACCGAAACCAACGCCGTCGGCTGCGGCAATTACTGGGGCAATTACGCTGACAAGCCGGCCTCGACCGGGCGCGCCTTGCCGTTCGTCGAGGTTGTCGTCCTGGGGGCGAACGACGTCCATCTGGGCACCGGCGAGCGCGGCGAGGTCGGCATCCGCTCGGCCGCCAACATCAAGGGCTATTGGCGCAACCCCGAAGCGACCGCCGCGGCGTTCAGCCCCGACGGCTTCATGCGCACCGGCGACATCGGCTACCTCGACGAGGACGGCTATCTGTTCATCGTCGACCGCAAGAAGGACATCATCATCCGCGGCGGGGAAAATATCTCGGCCGCCGAGGTCGAGGCCGCACTCTACGCCTGTCCCGACGTCGCCGAAGCCTGCGTGTTCGGCGCGCCCGACGAGCGCTTGGGCGAAGTGCCGGTGGCCTATCTCTATGCGCGGCAAGACAGCGGGCTGACCGAGGAGCGGCTGCGGGCGTTCCTCGCCGACAAATTGTCCGCGTTCAAAGTGCCGGCGACGATGATCTTCGCCGACAGCCCGCTGCCCCGGCTTGGCACCGGCAAGATCGACCGGGTCGCGCTGAAGCAGCGCTTCGCCGCCTGACATGGCGCTGCCGACAGTCGACCGGCGCGGCCTGCTGGTCGGGAGCGGCGCGGCGGCGGCGCTGGTCGTCGCCTTCTTCGCCTGGCCACGCGCACCCGGGTCGCCGCTGCGCGCCGCGCGCGACGGGGAAGAAGTGTTCGGGCCGTTCCTCAAGATCGCTCGCGACGGGCGGGTGACCCTGGCCCTGCCGCAGGCCGAAACCGGGCAGGGCATCTGGACCGCGCTGGCGCAGGTCGCGGCCGACGAACTGGGCGCGAAGTGGGACAGGGTCGCGGTCGAGCCGGCGCCGGTCGCGCCCGGATTCGCCAATCCGTTGGCCAAGGGGCAGTGGGGAGTCGAGACGCGGATCACCGCCAGCTCGACCTCGCTGCGCGCGTTCGAAGCGCCGTTGCGCGCGGCGGCGGCCAGCGCGCGGGCTTTGCTGTGTCAGGCGGCGGCGGAAAAATGGGGCGTGGCGGTGGCCGATTGCACCGCGTTCGATGGCGAGGTCGTAAGCGGGCCGCATCGCATTGGCTTCGGCGCTTTGGTCGAACGGGCCGCGCGGATCGGCACGCCCGCCGCCGCGCCGCTGCGCAAGCTCGGCCGCGGCGGGATCAGCGGCAAGCCGCTCGGCCGCCTCGATCTCGCCGCCAAGGCGAGCGGCAGCTGGCGCTTCGCCGGGGACGTGCGCCTGCCCGGCCTGCTGTTCGCCTCGCTGCGCCTGGCGCCGCCGGGCGGGCGGGTAACCGGCTTCGACCGCGCCGCGGCGGCGGCGGGCGATATCCAGCTGGTCGAGGACAAGGCCTGGCTGGCGGCGATCGGCCCGACCTGGTGGGCGGCCGAGCAAGCGCTCAAACGCGCCACAGTCCAGTTCAGCGGCCCGGCCGAGGCCGACACCCCGGGGATCGAAGGCGCGCTCCATGCCACGCTCGACGCCGGGGCCTTCACCCGCTTCGCCGAGCGCGGCGATTATGACGCGGCGACCGAAGGGCTGCGGCCGTTGGCGGCGACCTACATGGTCGCGCCGGCGCCGCATCTGGCGCTTGAGCCCCCTGCGGCGGTGGCGCGCTTCACCGGCGACCGGCTGGAAGTGTGGGCGGCCAGCCAGGCGCCCGACCTTGCGCGCGCCGCGGCGGCCAAGGCGGCCGGGATCGATGCGGCGCGGCTGGCTTTCTACCCGATGGGCGCGGGCGATAGCGGGGGGAGGGCAATCGAGGCCGAAGCGGTCGCCATCGCCATCGCCTTGGCGCGCGCGGCCAGACGTCCGGTGGCGCTGACGATCCCCGCGGCGACCGCGCAGAACCACGACCGCCCGCGCCCGCCGATGCTGGCGCGAATGAGCGCGCTGCCCGACGGTAACGGGCTGGCGACCTGGCACGCAACGCTCGTCGGCGCGGCCGGGATCGACGCGGCGCTGGCCCGTCTTCAAGGCAAGCCAGTCCCGGGATTCGTCCCGCGCGGCGCGGTGCCGCCATACGCAGTGCCGGTGCTGCGGATCGACAGCGCCACCGCCGCGCTGCCGATCGCCACCGGTTACTTGCGCGGCGACGTCGAGGCGCTGACCAGCTTCGCGACCGAAAGCTTCATCGACGAAATGGCCCGCGCCCGCGGCGTCGAGCCGCTCGCCTTCCGCGTCGGCCTGCTGTCGGGGCAGCCACGGCTGGCGCGGGTGCTGATGACCGCCGGGTCGCTCGGCGGCTGGGATGGCGGCGGCAAGGGCAGCGCGATGGGCATCGCCTGCGCCGCGGCGTCCGGCAGCCACATCGCGCTCCTCGCCGAAGCCAGCCTCGGCCCCGACCAGAGGGTGCGAGTCAACCGGCTGGTCGCGGCGGTCGATTGCGGCCGCACGGTCAACCCCGGCCTCGTCGTGCAACAGGTCGAGGGCGGCTTGCTCCACGCATTGGTCACCGCCGCCGGCCCGGCGCCGGAGGTCATTGCCGGGATGACCCGGGCAAGGCCGCTCGGCGCGCTCGGGCTCGGCCGGTTGAAGGACGTCCCCAGGGTCCAGGTCGAAGTGCTCGGCAGCGGCGAGGCGCCCGGGGGGGTCAGCGGGCTCGGCGCGCTGGTGCTCGCCGCGGCGGTCGGCAATGCCATCTTCGCCGCCACCGGAATGCGCTTGCGCCGCCTGTCGTTCGACCCGATGAGCCCGGCATGAGCGCGACCCCGCCCGGCCATCCGGCCATCCCGCCGCCCCGCATCGGGGTCCTCCTGACCAACCTCGGCACGCCCGACGCGCCGGAAGCGGAGGCGGTGCGCCGCTACCTTGCCGAATTCCTCTCCGACCGGCGGGTGGTGGAAATCCCGCGCCTGCTATGGGCGCCGATCCTCCACGGCATCATCCTGCGCACCCGCCCCAAGAAGAGCGCTCACGCCTACCGTCAGGTATGGAGCGAGGAAGGCTCGCCGCTGGCCGCGATCACCGCGCGCCAGGCCAAGGCGCTGCAGGCGCGGCTGGGCGACGGCGTGATGGTTGAATGGGCGATGCGCTACGGCAACCCGGGTATCGCCGGGGCGCTGAAGCGGATGATCGCGGCCGGCGCGACCCGCATCCTCGCGGCGCCGCTCTACCCGCAATATTGCGCGGCGACGGTGGCCAGCGCCAACGACGCCTTGTTCGCCGCCATCGCCGCGCGGCGGTGGCAGCCGGCGCTGCGCACGCTGCCCCCCTATCATGACGACCCGCTGTACATCGCCGCGCTCAAGACCGACCTTGAGCGGCAGGTCGCGGCGCTCGATTTCACCCCCGATCGCTTGCTGCTGAGCTTCCACGGCATGCCGCAGCGGACGCTTGCGCTTGGCGATCCCTACCACTGCCATTGCCGCAAGACCGCGCGGCTGCTGTCCGAAGCGATGGCGCTGCCGGTCGACACCGCCTTCCAGTCCCGCTTCGGGCGGGCCAAATGGCTCGAACCGGCGACCGACGCGGTGCTGAAAGCCTATCCCGGCGAAGGCGTGACCAAGGTCGCGATTGCCGCGCCGGGCTTCTCCGCCGACTGCCTCGAGACGATCGAGGAACTCGGTATCCGCGGCCGCGCCGATTTCCTTGGCGCGGGCGGCACGCACTTCGCCCGGCTCGACTGCCTCAACGATGGCGACGCCGGCATGGCGATGATCGAGGCGCTGGTCCGGCGCGAGCTTGCCGGATGGGTGGCCGCGGCCTAACTCTCCAAAGAAAAACAGGAGAGACTCAATGGCTCGAGTGGCAGTGGTGACCGGCGGCACGCGTGGGATCGGCGAGGCGATCAGCATTGCCTTGAAGGGCATGGGCATGAAGGTCGCGGCGACCTATGCCGGCAATGACGAGCGGGCGAAGGAATTCTCCGACCGCACCGGCATCAAGGCCTACAAGTTCGACGTTGCCGACCACCAGGCGTGCCTCGACGGCGTCGGTCAGATCGAGGCCGACCTCGGCCCCGTCGATGTGCTGGTCAACAACGCCGGCATCACCCGCGACACGACCATGAAGCGGATGGATCACGCCAAGTGGCAGGACGTCATCGACACCAATTTGGGCGGCTGCTTCAACATGGCCAAAGCGGTGTTCGAAGGGATGCAGTCGCGCGGCTACGGGCGGATCGTAAACATCGGCTCGATCAACGGTCAGGCGGGTCAGTACGGCCAGGTCAATTATGCCGCCGCCAAGTCGGGCATCCACGGCTTCACCAAGGCGCTGGCGCAGGAAGGCGCGCGCAACGGCATCACCGTCAACGCCATCGCGCCGGGCTATATCGACACCGACATGGTCGCTGCGGTGCCGCCCGAAGTGCTCGGCAAGATCATCGCCAAGATCCCCGTCAATCGATTGGGCAAGGCCGAGGAGATCGCCCGCGGCGTCGCTTTCCTGGTCGACGAGAATGCCGGCTTCGTCACCGGCTCGACGCTGTCGATCAACGGCGGCCAGCACATGTATTGATGGAGCCGCCGAGCCCCTCAAGCGCCGGGCGCCGGCGTCCGCCGGCTTGGCTACCTCGCAATAGGCTCGGGCGGCCGGTCGGCCTTGCGGGCTTCGCCCGGGACAGGGTGAGATGACACTAAGCAAACCCACCAAGCGCTCGGTCACGATCGCCGGGCACGAGACGTCGATCAGCCTTGAGCCGTTGTTCTGGGCGGCGCTGGAGCGGGCTGCGGCGGACGAAGGCTTGCCGCTCAACGCGCTGGTGGCGCGGATCGATGTCGAGCGGCTCGACACGCCCGGCGGGCCGCCCAACCTGACCTCGGCGATCCGCCAGTGGCTGCTGCTACGCGCGCAAGGCCCGCACGGCTGACGCGACCGCCGCGCCGAACAGTGTCGCGCTCGCTGACGACTGGTGGAGGAACAGCGCGGGCTCGATCAACTCCAGCTCCATGATTGCCAGCCGCCCGTCATTGCCGTCGATCATGTCGACCCGGGCATAAGTGGCGGCGGCCGGCGCGGCGGCCAGCGCGGCGCGGGCGAGGGCCAGCGCGCCGGGTGGCGGATCGGCCGAGAAGTCTCGCCCGCCGAGGTGCGGCTGGACGCGGAAATCGCCCGCTTGCGGCCGCTTGACGATGGCATGGCCAAGCGCGCCGCCGAACAGCATCAGCGAATATTCGCCCGCCTCGGCGATCGCGCGCTGGAATGGCTGGACGATCATCGCGCGGCCCGCGACGTCGGCCGGGATGGGGTCGTCCGCGCCAATCCGGTAGGTGCCCACCGCCGACGCCGACACTGGCGGCTTGACCACCAGTTGATCGCTGCCGAAGCGGTGCCGCGCCTCATCCATCGCCGCCTCGTCGAGGCAGGCGACCGTCATGGTCGGCACCGTCGCCACCCCCGCATCGGCCAGCTGCGCCAGATAGCGTTTGTCGCTGTTCCACCGCAGCAGCGCCGGCGGATTGATCATCGGCCAATGCTCGGCCTCGGCGCGGTCGAGCAAGGCGAGCCACTCGGCGATGCCCTGGTCATAGCCCCACGCGACCAGCGGCAGTATGACGTCGGCGCCGGCCGGGTCGGCCTTCGTCCAGGCCTGCGGTTCGACGGTAAAGCCCGTGGCTTCGAGCGCGCGCGCCTCGACGTCGAACGCCCAATCCCACGCCTCGTGGTAATCGGGCCCCGGGGTGAGCACGACCGCCCGCATCGATGCGGCGCTCACCGCGCGAGGAGCAGCCGCGCCTGGCCGGCGATCTGGGCGAGCATCGGTGCGCTGACCCCGCCCGACAGGCGCGCGCGGGCGACGAGCGCGCGGAACTGGGCGATGCGCTTGGGATTGCGCTCGACCCATTTCTCGACGCTCTCCTCGGGGTCGTCGCCGCGCGTGCGGCCGATGAAGTCGATGCGCAATTGTTCGAAGTCGCGCATCAGCCCGGCGGTGAGCAACCGCTCCCACTGGTCGGTCGGGATGAAGCGGGCGACCTGCTGGTGCGCCCAGTCGAGCCCGAGCGCTTCGCCGAGCCGCGTGTAGGCGCGCGTCAGGGCGAGCACGTCGACCCCCTTGCTGGCGCTCAGCGCGGCGACGCCGAACACGCCGTCGAGCTCGTACAGCCGGACCAGCGCCTCGACGATCGCGCCGTCGGCACCGAGTGCGGAGAACGCCTCGCGCCGCGCCGCCGCTTCGCCGCGCACTTCGTCGCGGATCAAAGCGCCGGTGTTGGCGGCGATCTTGTCGAGGCCGGGCTGGAGCAGGTCGATGGTCGCCGACACGTGGGTTTCCCCGGCGCCGGCGCGGATGATGTCGCCAAGGTGGGCGCGCATCGACCGGGCGGCGGCGGCAAACAATTGGATCCGGGCCGGTTCGGACACCGCCGCGCTTTCGATCCGCTGCCACAGGTCGGGCAGGTCGAGCAAATGTTCGGCGACCAGAAAAGCGGCCACGACCTGCGGCAAGGCGACGCCTTCCTCCTCGGTCATGTCGAGCGCGACGCTCGGGCCGAGACGGTTGACGATGCGGTTGGCGACCTTGGTGGCGACGATCTGGTGGCGCAGGCGGTGGGCGCGGATGGCGTCGGCATGGGCCTTGCACATCTCCGGCGGGAAGGCGGCGAACAATTCGCTTTCCAGCGCCGGGTCGTCGGCCAGCTTCAGTTCCTCGGCCGCTCCCTGCAGCGTCAGCTTGGACATCGACAGTACCACCGCCAGCTCGGGCCGGGTCAGGCCGCGCTGGTCGAGCCCGCGGCGGAGCAGCGCATCCGACGAGTCGAGACCTTCGACCTTGCGGTCGAGCCGCCCGCTCGCCTCAAGCATCTCGATCGTCCGCACGAACCCGGCCAGCCCCATCGGCCCGCGCGCCTCGGCAATCGACAACGCCAGCGACTGCAGCCGGTTGTCTTCGAGCACCAGCTCGGCGACGTCGTCGGTCATCTTCGCCAGCAGGACGTTGCGCTTGGCCTCGGTCAGCCGCCCCTCGCGCATTTCGCGGTTCAACGGGATCTTGATGTTGACCTCATTGTCCGAGCAATCGACGCCCGCCGAATTGTCGATGAAGTCGGTGTTGATGCGTCCGCCGTTCATCGCGAACTCGATCCGCCCGGCCTGGGTGATGGCCAAATTGGCGCCTTCGCCGATGACCTTGGCCTGCAAGTCGCGCCCGTCGACGCGCATGCTGTCGTTGGCCGGGTCGCCGACCTGCGCGTGGCTTTGCGTCGACGCCTTGATGTAGGTGCCGATGCCGCCGAACCACAACAGGTCGACCGGCCCCTTGAGGATGGCGGTGATCAGCGCTTCGGGGTCGGTGTCGGCGCTGGCCAGGCCGAGCGCGGCCTGCGCTTCGGGGGTCAGGCTGATCGACTTTTGCGCGCGCGGCACGATCATCGCCCCGCGCGACAGCGCCTTGCGGTCGTAATCGTCCCAGCTTGACCGCGGCAGGTCGAACATCCGCTGGCGTTCCTTCCAGCTTTTGGCCGGGTCGGGATCTGGATCGATGAAGATGTGGCGATGGTCGAACGCGGCGATCAGCTTGATCGCCTTGGACAGCAGCATGCCGTTGCCGAACACGTCGCCCGACAAATCGCCGCAGCCGGCGACGCGCACCGGCTCGTTCTGGATGTCGATGCCCATTTCCAGGAAGTGGCGCTGGACCGATATCCACGCGCCCTTGGCGGTGATGCCCATCGCCTTGTGGTCGTAGCCATTGGACCCGCCCGACGCGAACGCGTCGCCAAGCCAGAAATTGCGCTCCAGCGCGATGGCGTTGGCGATGTCGGAAAAGGTCGCGGTGCCCTTGTCTGCGGCGACCACGAAATAAGGGTCGTCGCCGTCGTGGACGACGACCTTGTCGGGGTGAACGACATGGTCGTCGACGATATTGTCGGTCACCGACAGCAAGGCGCGGATGAAGATGCGATAGCTTTCGGTGCCTTCCGCCAGCCACGCATCACGGTCGACCGCGATGCTCGGCAAATGCTTGGGATAGAAGCCGCCCTTGGCGCCGGTCGGCACGATCACCGCATTCTTGACCATCTGGGCCTTCATCAGGCCGAGGATTTCGGTGCGGAAATCGTCGCGCCGGTCGGACCAGCGCAGGCCGCCGCGGGCGATCGGCCCGCCGCGCAAATGGATGCCCTCGACGCGCGGCGAATAGACCCAGATTTCGCGGTACGGGACCGGCGCGGGCAGGCCCGGCACCTGATGCGAATCGATCTTGAACGCCAGCGCCTCGGTTGCGGCGGGGGAGAAAGCGTTGGTCCGCAAGGTCGCCCCGACGACGGCGCGCATCAGCTTCAGGATGCGGTCGTCGTCGATCCCGCGGACGTCTTTCAGCGCTTCGTCGAACGCCGCCGACTGGCGCGCGATCGCCGCCGTCCGGCCGCCATTGGCCGCCGGGTCGTGGGCGGCGCGGAACAGGCCGACCAGCGCGGCGGTCGCCTTCGGTGCGCGGCGCAATGCCTCGACCACCGTGACCAGGCCATAAGCGACGCCGGTCTGGCGCAGATAGCGGAACCAGGCGCGCAGCCACAGCACCGCCTGCGGCTCCAATCCGGCATAGAGCAGCAGCTGGTTGAACTCGTCGTCCTCGGCCTCGCGCCCAAGCACCGCGGCGATTGCCCCCTCGAGCAGCTGCGCGCGATCGATCACCGCGGTGACGTCGGCTTCGCCGGGCAGCTCGAGCTGGAAATCATGGATGAAGCCAAGCCCGCTGCCGAGCTCGGTCGGCAGCTCGTCGATCACCCGGAAGCCGAAATTCTCGAGCACCGGCACCGCCTCGCTCAGCGGGATCAGCGCGGCCTTGCGATAGGTGTTCAAATGGAGTTGCGCGGCGCCGTCGTTGGTGCCGCGATAAAGCCGCGCGATGCGGCGGTCGCGGCGGTCGCCGTCGAGCTCGGCGAGGCGCAAAATGTCCTCCGCCGCCTCGCTCGCGCGGATGGTCGTGCGGTACGCCTCGGGGATGGCGCCAAGGTAGGTGAAGGCCAGCCGCGTCGCCCGGCCGGTGCCGACCCGGTTGACCAGCTCGGCTTCGACCGCCGGCGCCCAGCCGCGAACCATCTCGACCAGTCGAGCATCGAGGGTGGAGACGTCGGGCAATTTGCAGCCCGGCTGGGTGCGCAAGGTGAAGCGGATCAGCGCCAGCTCGCCGTCGCCAAGCTCGACCGACCAGCTGGTCAGCGGCGCGCCGACCGCTTTTACCAGCATGTCGGCGATCGACAGGCGGCGCGCGGTGGTCAGCTCGTCGCGCGGCAGCCAGGCGAAGCAGTAGAGGTTGCGGCCCAGCGTGCCGCGCAGCAGCAGCAAGGTCGGCCGCGGGCGGTCGGCGAGCGACATGGCGGTGGTCGCGGCGGCGCGCACTGCGTCACGGTCGAGGGCGATCATCAGGTCGTGCGGCAGGGTCGACACGGCATGCGCCAGCGCCTTGGCGCCATGGCTCGACGGGGCGAACCCCAGCTCGCGGTCGAGCGCTTCCAGCCGCTGGCGGAGGATCGGCACCTCTTCGGCCGGCGCGCGCATCGCGGCGCTCGTCCACAGCCCGGTGTGCAGCGACAGCGTGCCGTCGGCGCGCTTGACCAGCAGCACGTCGAGCGGGACGCGGCGGTGGACCGGCGACACGCGGTCGGCCTTGAGCAGCAGCAGGACGCGCTCGTCGGCGACCATCGCCCCGACCGCGCGGGCGGTCAGCGCTTCGTCCCACAGCCGCGAATCGCGGCGCAGGATCCCGCGGCACTCGCTCAGCGCGCCGTCCTTGCCGGCGACGGCATGGCCAAGCATGGTGAAATTATTGTCCGCCAGCCAATCGAGCAGGTCGGCGCACTCGCCGCTGCCGGACAGCGACTGGGCGTCGTCGGCCATCGCCGCGACCATCGCCTTCCAGTCGCCAACGGCGGCGCGGACGTCCGCCAGGACATCCTTCAGTTCGGCCAGCAGTTCCTGGCGGCCGCGCGCGTCGGCGCGGTCGAGCTCGACGTAGATGATCGATTCGTCATGGTCGCCGCCCAGCCCCTTGAGCGCGCCGTCCTTGGTCCGCTCGACGCCCAGGATCGGGTGGAGCAAACGGTGGATGGTGAGACCGCGCCCGGCGATCGCCCCGGCAACGCTGTCGACCAGGAACGGCATGTCGTCATTGACCAAGGCGACGCGCATCCGCCGCCGCCCGGCCTCGCCGCCGGTCGACTGCAGCTTGATCGCCAGTTCGCCCGGCGCGCGCTCGGCGGCGACCTCGGCGACGAACGCCGCGGCGTCGTCCTGGTCGGCGTCGGCGAATCCGGCGAGTTCTCCGGGCAGGGCATTGCTGGTCAGCGCTTTCCGCAAGGCGTCGACGATCGACGCGGCCGCGCGCTTTTCGGCTGTCATTCAGGCATGCTCCGCAAGGGTCTCGCGATGGCCGCGGGGACTAGTCCCGCTCGCCGCCCAAGGCAACAGTGCAGTTGGCAGCGCGGCGGCTCAGGCGGCGCGGCGGATCAGCCGTTCGAGGGTCGCGGGATCGCTCACCAGCTGCACCACTTCGTGCACGCCATCGGCGTTGCGGCGGGTCACGACCAAGGCGAATTCCTCGTTGGTCGGCAGGTCTTTGAGCGCGATTGCCGGGGCGGCGCGAAGCGCGGCGCGGCCGATCACGCCCTTGTCGGCGGCGCTCGGCTGCGGCCGGCGCGCCTTGCGCTCGGCCGCGACGAGGCCCTTGAGGCCACCATCGGCGCCGTCGAGGAATGTCTGGAAACCGCCGAAGTCGACGTCCTGCCGCTCGGCGTAGGACAAGGCCGCGGCGAACTCGGTCAGCCGCGCTTTGTCGTAATCGATGCCGAACACCAATTTGACCACCGGGGTCATCGGCGCCCGCGCCTGGCCCTTGACCCCGGCATCGTCGAGGATCTCGGCATAATCTTCAGGCACGCGCTTGGCGGCGACGGCGAAATCATAAGCCATGTCCAGCGCGCGATAGAGCGCGGCGCGACTGCGGCCGTCGGCGGCCTTGCATACCTCGGCGCTTTCGCGCGCCGCCCACAATCGATCAGCCAAGCCGGCGTCGTCATCAAGCGCAAGGTCGGCGGCGATGGTCTCGTCATCATCGCCGATGATCTCAGTGAGGTCGAGGGCCGGCTCGGCCAACGGGCCGTCCTCCCACACCATGTGTGGGGCCGGGGAAACGTCGATCGCGATCTCTGCCTCACCGCCGCCAGCGATTCCCGTCGGCACGAAGGGGGCGGCCGCTTCCTCGGCCACTTCGTCTTCGTCGGGCTCGGGTGGGAGAGGGGCCAAAGCAGGGCGGATTAGCTGGGCGGGTGCGTCGGACTCGCCGC
>JBDSRV010000063.1:0-12085 GCA_039929125.1 Sphingomicrobium sp. | reverse complement strand
TCGAACAGGACGATGTCGCCCATTTCGCGCATCGCCGCCAAATGGGCGAGCGTGCCGCCGATCATCCCGGCGCCGATCAGCGCGATCTTCTTGCGTGCCATGGGGCGTGTCTGCCTTTCGTCGTGACGTAAATCGTTCGTGCCGCCCGGGGAATCGCGGCGCCAGGGCGCGCGCTGGGGGAAGCGGCGCCCGCTTAGCGGGATGGCGCGTGGCGGGCAACCGGTGGACGGAGGAACGTTGAGCTTTTCCGCCAGTTTCCGCGGGACTATCGCGGTCAGTCAGGGTTCAGGCGGCGACGCGCATAAGGACGCCAAGCAGGTACGGTCGAGTGCAACCGGCCGTATGGGCCGTCCCGGTACGCCGGGGCGGCCCTTTTCCATGACGAGGCCGACCGTAACATGGAACCCTGCATAAGCCCCGTTCGTTCTTGCCGCGATCCCCTAAATCGAAGGAATCGCTCATGAAACTCCTGCTTCTTGCCACCGTGGCGCTGGGCGTCGTCGCAACGCCCGCACTGGCTAACGACAAGCAAAAGTACAAGCATGGCATGGCGCGTTCGCATCAGATGATGCACTCGCGCTATTCGATGCGCGTGGATGCCAACCGCAACGGCATCCTTGACCGCAACGAGCGCGGCTACCGCGACCGCGACCGCGACGGCCGCGATGACCGTTATGAAGGCATGCGCCACATGGGCATGAAAGCCTGCCCGCCGGGCCTCGCCAAGAAGCATAACGGTTGCATGCCCCCGGGCCAGGCGTCGCGCCTGTTCCGCGAAGGCCAGCGCGTGCCGACCGGATATGGCTATTACACGCCGTACAACAACATCCCGATGCAGTACCGCAACCAGTACAGCCTCGACCCGAACTATCGCTACATCTACCGCAACAACAATATCTACGTCGTCGACCCGCGCACCAGCCTGGTCCAGCGGATCATCAACGCGATCCTGTAGGGTCGCGAACGCCGCAACTTAGGAGGCCGCTTCGGGAAACCGGGGCGGCCTTTTCATTTGCCAGCGAGATCGCTCAGCATCAGCTGCCAGTGGACGACATTGTCGTACAGCGACTGGACGGGCAGCCGCTCGTCCTTGCCGTGGGCGCGGTTGTCGGTCGGCATGACAATCCAGCCGCCATTGGTGCCGTAGACCGGGATGCCGGCGACCCGGAACGGCCGCGCATCGCTCGCCCCGGTCGACATTTCCGGGAACACCGCCATGCCGGGATGGAGCGCCTGGACGGCCCGCGTATAGGCGCCGGTGACGTCGGGCCGCAGCGGCGAGGCAATCGACGCGACATAGGCGTCGTTGCGCGTCACCTTGACCTCGGGATCGGCGACGATCTTGGTCAGCTCGGCCTGGATCGCATTGGGATCGACCCCCGGGAAAATCCGGCAGTTGATCATCGCCGTTGCCAATTGCGGCAGGGCATTATCGGCATGGCCGGCAAACAGGCGTGTCGCGACGCAGCGCGTCCGGGTCAGCCCGACTTCGCTCTCGTCGGCCTCGATCACATCGGCGGCGGCGCCGTCGTCGGGGTTTGCCAGCCACGTCCGCATGGCCTTGCCGAGCGAGCCTTTCTCGTCCTTGGCGCGGGCGGTGAAATAGGCCCGGGTGGTTTCATTGAGCATCGGCGTGAAGCGATAGGCCTCGATCTTGTCGAGCGCGTGGGCGAGCGAATAGATGGCATTGTCCTTGCGCGGCTTCGACGAATGCCCGCCGCGATTGCGCACCGTCAGCGTGTAACCGGCAAAGGTCTTCTCGGCGGATTGCATGGTGAACCCGACCGGGCTGCCATCGACCGCGAAGCCGCCCCCGCCGGCGTCGGCGTTAAGTCCGAATTCGGGATGGCCGAGCAGGTCGAGCCATTCGCCAGCCCCGTTGTTAGCGCCGATGCCGTTGGTTTCCTCGTCACCGGTGAACAGCACCGAAATGTCGCGCGTCGGGTTGAATCCGGCGGCCCTGAGATTGATCATCGCCTGGGTGACGCCGACGATGCCGTCCTTCATGTCGATCGTCCCGCGGCCGTAATAATATTTGTCCTTCTCGGTGAGGACGAATGGGTCGGTGGTCGAGTCTTCGCGCTTGGCCTCGACCACGTCCATGTGGCCCATCAGCAGGATCGGGCGCCCCTTGGGGGTCCCGGCGGCGCGCCAGCGGACGATCAAGGCGGCGGTGTCGTCCTCCCCCGTCGTCGCCCCACGGGTATGATAGGGCATCACGCGGACGTCGGCGGCGGGGAAACCCGCGGCGATGAACTGGTCGGCGACATATTGTGCCATCGCCGGGACCTGGTGGCGCCCGATCACAGTCGGCATGTTGACGACATGTTCGAACATGGCGCGGGTCGCGGCATGCTGCGGCGGGGTCAACTGAGGCGGAGCGGCCAAAGCGGCGGCGGGCAGCGTGGCAAGCAAGACGGCAACGAGTCGGCGCATGACGATATCCCCCAATTTCGGGGCGGGAGGCTAGGCGCTTGCCGCGCTCCGTCAATCCTGCCGCAGCCCGTGGCCTTCTTCGAGGTAATCGGCGCTCTGCATTTCCTCGAGCCGGCTGACGGTGCGTTGGAATTCGAACGTGCCGTCGCCGGCCGGGTAGAGCGCCACGGGTTCGGCATCGGCGGCGGCGAGGAGTTTGACGCGATGCTCGTAGAGCGCGTCGATAAAAGTCACGAAGCGCGCCGCCTCGTTGCGCATTTCGCGGCTCATGACCGGCACGCCGACCAGGATGACGGTGTGGAAGCGCCGGGCAATGGCAAGATAGTCGGCCGCGCCGCGCGCCGTGCCGCACAGTTTCTTGAATGAGAAGACGGCGACGCCCTTTAGGCTTTTGGGGACGTGCAACGCGCGCCCGCCGCCGACGTCGAGCTCCTCGGAGGGGACATGGCCGCGATCCTCGACCGGGTAATCGGTCAGGCGGAAGAACGCCTCGGACAGCGCCGCCGTGGCGACCGGCCCGTTAGGCACCAGCCAGGTGTCGAGGCCCTGCAGCCGGTCGAGGCGGTAATCGGTCGGGCCGTTGAGCGGGACGACCTGCAGCCGTTGCTCGATCAGGCGGATGAAGGGCACGAACAATTCGCGGTTGAGGCCGTCCTTGTAGAGCTCGCCCGGCGGGCGGTTGGACGTCGTCAACAGCCCCATGCCTTCGTCGAGCAAATGCGTGAACAGCCGCGACATGATCATCGCGTCGGCTGGGTTGGTCACCATCATCTCGTCGAAGGCGAGGAACTTCACCTCCGCGGCAATGTCCCGCGCGACCGCCGCGACGCGGTCGCCGTCCTCGCTCCGCCTCGCCTCGGCAAGGCGGGCGTGAACCTCGAGCATGAACGGCGCGAAGTGAGTCCGGCGCTTCGGCTCAGCGGCAATATTGTCGAACGCCAGGTCCATCAGCATCGATTTACCGCGCCCGACCCCGCCCCACAGATAGACGCCGCACGGGCGCTCCGGACGGCCGAGCAGGCGCTTGAGGAGACCGCCGCTCCGTCCAGCCCCGGCCAGGTCGGCGGCGAAGCGATCGAGCGCGGCGACGCCCCGCGCCTGGTCGGGATCGCGCTTCAGTTCGCCCGCCGCGACCAGCGCGGCATAAGCGTCAACGACGGGGCCGGTCGTCATCGCTTTTCGCGGTGACCCGCTTCAACGTGCCGGTGAAACTGTGCACAGCGGCGCCGTCCTGTTCGGTGTGGCCCGACAGGAATACGTGCCCGCCGCGAGTCTGGCCGACCAGGCGGACGACGGCGTCCAGCGGCACGCCGATTTTTCCTCGCGCGATGAAATGGGTCGCGCAATCGAGCGTGACATAATGCCCCTCGCCCATCCCGGCGCAGCGCCCGCCGGCGAACAACGCCATGTCGATGAAGCTCATCGCCGCCCCGCCGTGGATCGAGCCGCCCATGTTGAGGTGCGCCTCGGTCGGGAACATGCGAACGCGGGCCATGCCCTCGCCTTCGGGGCGGAAGATCAGCTTGCCGGTGGCGGCGGCAAAGGTGTTGGCGGGGAAATCGCCCCAGCTGAACCAGCCATCATGATCGGGATCGGGCCGGGCGCCGGATGGTATCCGCGGTGGGTTTTCGCTCACGCCGCGCGCTCGGCCACCAATTTCTTGGTTTCGGCGATCGCTTTCGCCGGGTTCAAGCCCTTGGGGCAGACATTGGCGCAATTCATGATGGTGTGGCAGCGGTAAAGGCGGAACGGATCCTCAAGCTGGTCGAGGCGCTCGCCCGCCGCCTCGTCGCGGCTGTCAACCAGCCAGCGATAGGCCTGGAGCAGGATTGCCGGGCCGAGGAACTTGTCGGCGTTCCACCAGTAACTCGGGCAGCTGGTCGAGCAGCAGGCGCACAAGATGCATTCGTAGAGGCCGTCGAGTTTGGCGCGGTCTTCCGGGCTCTGAAACCGCTCCTTACCCGACGGTTCGGGCGTCGACGACTTCAGCCACGGCTGGATCGAAGCATATTGGGCGTAGAAATGGGTCATGTCGGGAACGAGGTCCTTGACCACTTCCATGTGCGGCAGCGGCGTAATGCGGACTTCGCCATTCACATCGTCGATGGCGGTGGTGCAGGCGAGGCCGTTCTTGCCGTCCATGTTCATCGCGCACGATCCGCAAATTCCCTCGCGGCAAGAGCGGCGGAAGGTCAGCGTCGGGTCGATCTCATTCTTGATCTTGATGATCGCGTCGAGCACCATCGGCCCGCACTTGTCGAGGTCGATCGTGTAGGTGTCGTAGCGCGGGTTGGCCGAGGTGTCGGGGTCATAGCGGTAGATCTTGAACCGCTTGAGGCGCTTGCCCGCCTCCGCCTTGTAATCGCGGCCTTTGCCGATCCTGCTGTTCCTGGGCAAAGTGAATTCGGCCACGCAGCGTCCCTTTTCGCCAAACTTCGTCGTCAAGGCCGCTACCATGCGGCCCCGGAGGTTTCAACGCCGGGGCGGCGAAGCTGGCGCCGTCTTGCCACCGTTCCGCCCACGGCTTAGCGCCGGGCGATGATCCGCATCGCCTTCCTGGCCACCGCGCAGGCGCATCAGTTCCTGCACTTCATCCCGGCCGCGCTGGAGCTGGCGGCGCGCGAGGGGGTGACGGTCGACGTCTTCTCGGCGAGCCAGGCAGGGCTGGAGTTCATCCGCGGCTACGACCCCGAGGGGCGGCTGCGGCTCAACCTGATGAAGACGCCGTCGTGGCGCCGCGACGGGTTGTTCAGCACGCCGTCGCGGCGGCTGGCGCTGGAATTGCACTGGCGCAAGCTGCGCGGGTTCGACGCGGTGGTGACGACCGAAACGTCGAGTTCGGTGCTGCGCAGCGGGCGGCGGCTGGACTCGCCGATGATCGAGATCAAGCACGGCGCGGGCGACCGCGCGGGCGGCTACAAGAACGCCCACAGCGCATTCGACCTGGTGCTGGTGGCGGGCGACAAGGACCGCGAGCGGATGATCGCCCTGGGCATCGCCGAGGCCGACCGGGTCAAGGTCGCCGGCTATGCCAAGTTCGAAGCGCCATCGCCCCCCGTTCGGCCGTTCGACGACGCCAAGCCGTGGGCGCTGTATAACCCGCATTTCGACCGCGCAGTCTCGAGCTGGCACCGCCACGGCCGCGCCTTCGTGGCCGCCGTCGCCGCTATCCCCGAGTGGAATTTCCTGGTCGCGCCGCACGTCAAGCTGACGCACGGGCGATCGCTTGGGCCGCCGCCCGCGGCCAACATCCGCATCGACCCCGGCAGCGCGCGTTCGATCGACATGAGCTACTCCCGCGCTGCCGACGTCTATATCGGCGACGCATCGAGCCAGGCGTACGAGTATATCCGCGAGCCGCGGCCGTGCATCTTCCTCAACCTCGACCATCGCGACTGGCGAGGTGACCCGTCCTTTGCCCACTGGGAATTCGGCCAGGTGATTGAGGAGCTGGCGGAGCTTCGCCCGGCGCTGGAGCGCGCGGCGGCGGTGCAGACGCATTATGCGCCAATCCAGCAAGCGGCGCTGGCGCGCTCGATCGATCAGTCAGCGATGCCCGCCTCGGTCCGCCAGGCCGACGCCATCCTGACCTTCATCAACGCTCGGGCCAGCGCCGCCTAATTGGCGGGTTCCGCCGGGTCCATCAGCTTGCGGGTGAGGTAGATCATCTCCAGCGCCTGAGTCCGTGCGGCCTGGCGCAGATTGGCGCCCGCCGAGTGCCCGCCCTCGGTATTCTCGTAATAATAAAAGGGCAGGCCCAGCTCCTCCATCCGCGCGGCGAACTTGCGCGCGTGCTGCGGCCCGACGCGGTCGTCCTTGGTGGTGGTGAAGATGAACGGCACCGGATAATGAGTGCCGCGGCGGAGATTCTGGTAGGGCGAGACCTTATTCCAGAAAGCGCGGACGGCGGGATCCTCGACGCTGCCATATTCGCCTTCCCACGACGCCCCGGCGGCGATCTTCGAAATACGGATCATGTCGAGCAACGGCACGTCGATGATCACCGCGTTCCACAATTCGGGGTGCTGGGTGAAGGAGACGCCGGTCAGCAATCCGCCGTTCGAGCCGCCGCGAATGCCGAGGCGGCGGGCGCTGGTCACGTTGGTGGCGACCAGGTCGCGCCCGACGGCGGCGAAATCGTCGTAGATGATCTGCCGATTCACCCCCAGCCCGGCCTCGTGCCAAGCCGGCCCGAACTCGCCGCCGCCGCGGATGTTGGCGAGCGCGAACACGCCGCCCTTCTCGATCCACAGCTTGCCGGTGCCGGCCGAGTAACTTGGCGTCTGGCTAACCTCGAACCCGCCATAGGCGTAGAGCAGGGTCGGGTTGGTGCCATCGAGTTTCAGGTCGCGGCGGTGGACCAGGAAGTAAGGGATTTTCGTCCCGTCGCTCGACACTGCTTCGCGCTGTTCCGAAACGAGGTTCGTGGCATCGAACTTGGGCGCTTGCTGGCGGATCTGGCGCGCCTCGCCGGTCGCGGCGTCGACCAGCCACTGCGATGGCGGGGTGAGGAAGTTGGTGACGCTCAACAGCGCGCGATCGTCGCTGTTGCTGGTGTCGGTCACGCCGATCGTCGAATTGTCGGGCAGGTCGAGCGCCGAGCGCTTCCAGCTTCCCTTCGAGCCTGGCTTGAACAGCAGGGTGCGGCCGCGGACGTTGTCGAGGATCGAGACCAGCAGCATGCCTTTGCTCGCGCTGGCGCCCTGCAGCGCCTCGCGCGCGGTGGGGGCATAGATCAACGTCGGGTGGAGGTGGGCCGGGTTGGCCTTGAGCGCCGCCAGATCGACCGACAGCAATGCCCCGGCGGGGAAGGTCTTGCCGCCCTTCACCGGCGTCCACACCTCCTGCGACTGGATGATCACCCGGCCATCGATCAGCGCCACCAGGTTCGACTTTTCCGGCACCGCGATGCGCTTTTTGCCCTTGGGCGTGAGGAGGAAATTCTGCGAATGGAAGAAATCGGTGGCGCGGCCGGCGGCCTGAAGCGTGCGCCCCTGTCCGTCGCGGAGCACGCCGCCCGACGCCGAGACATCGCCAACTTCGCCGCGGAACACTTCGGTTGCCGCCGCCAAAGGCTGGCCGCGGCGGAGGCGCTTGACGACGTAGGCATAGCCCGACTTGGTCAGCAGGCCAGGCGTCCATTCGCGGCTGACCAGCAGTTCATCCTGGCTGACCCAGCTGGCGTCCTGCTTGCCCTTCGGCAGGACGAATCCGCCCTTGACGAATTTGCCGGTGACGAGGTCGAACTCGCGGATGGTGACCGCATCTTCGCCCCCATCCGACAGGCGGATCAGGCAGCGGCGCTCGGCCGGGCGGGCGCAAGTCGCGCCTTCCCACACCCAATTGGCCTTTTCCGCGGTGGCCAAAGCATCGAGGTCGAGCACCGTCTCCCACTGCGGCGTCGCGGTGGCGAAGCTGGCCGCGCTGGTCCGCCGCCAGATACCGCGGACATGGTCGGCGTCCTGCCAGAAATTGTAGATCTTGCCGCCGAGGAAGTTGCCCGACGGGTTGCGGTCCTTGGCCTCGGCGATCGCCAGCGCCTGGGCATAATAAGCCGGGTAGCGCGGGTCGGCCTCGAGCACCGCGACCGTCCTGGCGTTATGCGCCTCGACCCACGCAATCGCCTTGGGCGACGACACCTCCTCCAGCCAGATGTACGGATCGTCGGTTACTTGCGCCATCGCCGCGCTGCCCAGTCCAGAAATCGCGGCCGTGGCCAGCAGTGCCCATTTCCCAATACGCATCGACAATCCCCTTTGGCGCCGACTTTGAAGAGGGTGGCGGCTATGTCAATCGGGGCTTTGAACTGGGCAGGCGATCGGCGTCAAAGAAGCGGGGTTACGAGACGGGCCAGATTTTCAGCGATCTTGGCGAGAGGCGCTCGACCGCGCCATCGAGCGAGGGTCAACAGCTCGCTGTGCGCGACATAATCGCGCTGGATCCGCTCGAGTTCGGCAATCGATGCCCGATCGAACAGCAGCAAGCTGGCCTCGTTATTGAGCTGGAAGGAACGGATGTCGACATTGCTCGAGCCGACGATCCCCAACGTACCGTCGATGCAAACGCTCTTGGCGTGGAGCAAATCGTCGCGGAACTCGTGAATGCGCACACCGGAATAGAGCAATTGATCATAATAGGATCGTTGGGCCAGGCTGACGAGCGGCTGATCGACCACCTGGGATGTGATGATATCGACCGCCACCCCGCGAAGGGTGGCAATGCGCATCGCGCCGAGCAGGCTCTCGTCGGGAATGAGGTAAGGAGTGGTGATCGTCACCCGCTCGCGCGCGGCGTGAATCTGATCCACGAGCATCATCTCAAAGCCCTGGAATCCAAAATCGGCGCCGCTCGGCAGCAATTGCACCACCGCTGTCCCACTCGGTTCCAGCTCATCGCTGCGAATGGTCAGCATCGTCTCGGTTTCGAGAAACCAGTCGCCGACGAACAAGGCGGCGAGTTCGGCCACGACCGGCCCGGTCACGCGGAGCACTAGCTCGCGATTGGTAATCCCGGGCCGGAAGTCCTTGGCCACTATATTTTGCGATCCGGCGTAGCCAATTGAACCGTCGATCAGGAACAGCTTGCGGTGATTGCGCATGTCACGCCGAGTGCGTCCGCGGAGGAAGCGGAGCGGCAATGCCTCGCGAATCTCGACCCCGGCGTCGCGAAGCATGCCGGTGGTATTGCGGATCCAGCGGTACGAACCGACCGGATCGATCAAGACGTGGCAGGCAACTCCGCGCTCGACCGCCCTGCCGAGGGCTGCGACTACCCGCCGTCCGGTGGCGTCGTCGGCAAAGATGTAGGCCAGGATCCGGACATTATGCTTCGCCCCGTCGATATCGGCGACGAGGCGACGTATGACCTCGTCGTAATCGTCCAGGAAATCGACGAGGTTGCCGCCGACCTCCGGCCACCCGCCAAGCTTGCGCGCGAGCGCGGCCGCCGGGCGGCCAGGATCGTCGTCGGAGATCGGCGCCGTGGGCAGGCCGGCGACCATCTCGGCCCGGAACGACGACAAGCGGGCAAACCGGTCGCGGCGCCAGGCGGGAAAGGTCGATCGACCGATCGCCAGATAGAGCAGCAGCCCGGCGAGCGGCAGGAAGAAGATCAGCAGCAGCCAGCTGCGCGTTGCCTCGGGCGGCCGCCGCCACGGCACCACGATCAGCATTCCGATCCGGATCACCCAGTCACTGATGAGATAGGCGGTTTCGAGCGACGGGATCAGGCTATGCTGCACGCCGATCAGGCGAGCGAGCGCAGGGCCGCCAGCACTTCCGCCGCGTGGCCCGGGACCTTGACCTTGCGCCAGGCGCGGGAGACCCGGCCGTCGCCGCCGATGAGGAAGGTGGCGCGCTCCATCCCCATATATTTGCGGCCGTACATCGACTTTTCGACCCAGGTGCCGAAGGCGTCGCTGACCGCGCCGTCCTCGTCTGCGGCGAGCGGAACCTTGAGGTCATATTTGGCGATGAACTTGTCGTGCTTCTTCATCGCGTCGCGCGACACGCCGACGACCCGCGCGCCGGCCTTGGCGAAGTCGCCGCCGAGTTCGGTAAAGTCCTGCGCCTCACGGGTGCAGCCCGACGTGTCGTCCTTGGGGTAGAAATAGAGCACCAGCGGCCCGCTGGGCGCGGCGAGGTCGATGGTCGAGCCGTCGCTCAGCGCCAGCTTGAGCGATGGCGCCTTGTCACCGGTGTCGATCATGCATCCGTCTCCTTCACCGCGGCCCAGCGCGCCGCGATCCTGTGGCGTGCCTCGGCGATGGCCGCAAGCAGCGTCTCCCAGTCGGCATGGCCGCACAGCGCAGCGACCAGCGGGCGCGACTGCGGCGCCGGCTCCATCGGCCCCGGCGCGACCAGGCGCAGCACCACCAGCACCCGGCTGAGCAGGCGCAGGTCGGGATCGGCGGCCTCGTCGATCAGCCCCGCGGTGACGAGCTCGGCCAGCGCCACTTCGAGCCGCGGGTCGAGGCCGATGTGGCTGGTCAGCTGGAGCGTGTGGACGGCGAATTCGAGGTCGACCAGCCCGCCCGGGCCAAGCTTGATGTCGAGCGCGCCGGCGGGCGGCTTGTGGCGGCTCATCTCGGCCCGCATCGCCGCTGCGTCGGCGCGGATCTTGGCCGGGTCGCGCGGAGCCGCGAGGATCTGCCGGATGAGCGCCGCGACCTTGGCGCGGGCGGCGTCGGAGCCGGTCAGCGGGCGGGCGCGGCACAGGGCCATATGCTCCCACGTCCACGCTTCACCCATCTGATAGGCCTCGAACGAGGCGAGACTGACCGCGAGCATGCCCTGCGCGCCTTGCGGACGAAGCCTGGTGTCGACGTCATAGAGCGGCCCGGCGGCGGTCGGCACGCTCAGCGCGGCGGTGATGCGGCTGGCCAGGCGGTTGTAATAATCGGTCGCGCTAAGCGGCCTGGCGCCGTCCGAGCGGCTGTCGGGCGGGGCATCGAACAAAGTGATGAGGTCGAGGTCGCTGGCATGGGTCAGCGCCCGCCCGCCGAGCCGGCCAAGGCCGAGGATGATCAGCTCCCCGCCCGGAACGCGACCGTGGCTGCGGGCGAACTCGGCCTCGGTCGCGCGAGCGAGCGAGACGACGGCCGCCTCGGCGAGGTCGCTATAGCCCTCGGCGATGGTGATCGGGTCGCGGTGCGCGGCGATCAGCTGGATGCCGAGCGCGAAGCGGCGCTCGCCGACCATCCGGCGGACCTTGTCGAGCGCTTCGTCGAACGGATCGCGCGCGATCGCGGCGGTGAATTTCGCCGCCAGCGTGGCGGCATCGGGCGGGGCGGCGAAGCTCGAATCGTCGATCAGCCCGTCGAGCAAGGTCGGCCGCCGCGCCAATTGGTCGGCCAGCGCCGGCGCATGAGTCAGGATCAACGCGAGCAGCCCCGCCAGCTGTGGCCGGGCTTCCACCAGCCGGTAGAAATTGACCCCGCTCGACAGCCGTTCGATGATGTCGCTGAAGCGGTTGAGGGCGTGGCCGGGGTCGGGCCCGGCGGCGACCGCGCGGAGCAGGGTCGGGAGCATCGCCTCGAACGCCGCCCGCGCTGCAGGCGAGCGCAGCGACCGCGCCCGGCCCGAGCGCCAGTCGCCGACCCGGCGCTGCGCCTCGGCGGCGTCGGCAAAGCCCATCGCGACCAGTTCGTGGCCAAGGATGTCGGGGTCGTTGGACAATCGCTCGCCGCGTTCGGTCACCAGCCCGTCGAAATGCGTCCCGACCAGCGCGACATGCGGCCGCAACTGGTCGAGCAACGCGGCGGTATCGTCGCGGCCATCAAGGCCGGCGACGGCGGCCAACGCTTCGGGGTCGACCGGCAGCCGATGTTCCTGCCGGTCGTCGATCATCTGGATGCGGTGTTCGGCGGTGCGCAGCGCCCGATAGGCATCGCCGATCGCCTTCGCGACCGGTGCTTCTAAGCGGCCCGCCGCGGCCAGCGCGGCGAGCGCGTCGAGGGTCGCCGGGGCACGCAGCGCCGGGTCGCGGCCGCCGTGAACCAGTTGCTGCACCTGGGTGAAGAATTCCGCCTCCCGAATGCCGCCGCGGCCGCGCTTCAGATCATAGCCGGGGCCGAACGCCTGGCCCTGCGCATAATGGTCGCGGATGCGCAGCGAAATGTCGCGAATCTCGTCGATCGCGCCGAAATCGA
>JBDSRV010000062.1:0-10505 GCA_039929125.1 Sphingomicrobium sp. | reverse complement strand
CAATAGCCAGATCGGCACGATCATGATCGCCGTCGCCCACAGGCCCTGGCGGAAGGTGCGGCGGACATCGCGCACCGCATTCGACCGGCGGCCGAGCGCGGTCGCCATCATCGGCGAGGTGGCGGTGAGAAGGCCGAGCGCGACCAGCGCCACGGCAAAGGTCAGGTTGAGGCCGAGCGCGGCGGCGGCCAGTTGCCGCGAGCCTAGCCAGCCCATCAGCACGACGTCGGTCGCCTGGATGAGGCCCATGGTGAGGTTGGACAGCACCAACGGCGCGGCCAGCGACAACGTGGCGCGAAGCTCGTCTTGCCACGGGCGGGTCGAAAGGCCGGCGGTCGCGTCCATCGGCGCGGGGGTAGCAGGTTCGTCGCGCGGTGCCACCGGTGCGCGCCGTCGCCCGTCGAATAGGCGTTCCCCTTGCCCGCCCCCTCGCCTATTCGCCATCCCAACAAACGGAAGGACTGATCGATGGCGTTCGTGCGTGCGGTTTGGAAATTGCTGGTCGGGATCAAGGACGCCTTGGTCCTGATCTTCATGCTGATGTTCTTTGGCTTGCTCTATGCCGGGCTGAAGGCGTCGCCGAGACCGGTCGGCAGCGGCATCCTGCTGGTCGAGCTTAATGGCAGCCTGGTCGAGCAACCGGCGCGGCCGGGCACCGCGGCATTGCTGTCGGGCAGCGCCGGGCGCCTGCGCGATTACCGCCTGTCGGACCTGGTCGCGGCGGTCGACGCGGCGAAAAACGACAGCAAGGTGAAAGCGATCGCGCTCGACCTCGACGGGTTCATCGGCGGCGGCCAGGCGGCGATCGGTACGCTGGGCGAGGCGCTCGACCGCGCGCGCAAAGCGGGCAAGCCGGTGCTGGCTTATGCCACCGGCTACACCGACGACCGCTACCAACTGGCGTCGCACGCGTCGGAAATCTGGCTCAACCCGCTGGGCGCGGTGGCGCTGTCGGGACCGGGCGGGAGCAACCTTTACTACAAGGGCATGCTCGACAAGCTGGGGGTCAACGCCCACGTCTATCGCGTCGGCACCTACAAAGCGGCGGTCGAGCCGTTCACCCGCAACGACATGTCGCCCGAAGCCAAGGCCAACGCCACGGCGCTCGGTGGCGCCCTGCTTGAGAGCTGGCGCGACGAAGTGCGCATCGCGCGGCCCCAGGCGGCGGCCGGGGTCGACCAGATGCTCAAGGACCCGATGACCCCGGTGACGGCCGCCAATGGCGACTTCGCCCGCGTCGCCAGCGACTTGAAGCTGGTCGACAAGCTTGCCGAGCGGCGTGCATTCGAAGCGCGGCTGGCCGAATTAGGCGGGACCGACACCAAGGCGAGCGGCGGTTTCTCGCGGATCGCGCTGGCCGATTACGTCCGCCGCGCCACCGACCGCCGCAAGGCCGGGCCGATCGGGGTGGTGACCATCGCCGGGTCGATCGTCGACGGCCGCGCCGGGCCGGGGACCGCCGGCGGCGAAACCATCGCCCGCCAGATCGAAAAGGCGCTGGATGGCGGCAAGCTCAAGGCGCTGGTGGTGCGGGTCGATTCGCCCGGCGGGTCGGTGCTCGCGTCCGAACGCATCCGTCAGGCAATCCTCGGCGCCAAGGCCAAGGGCCTGCCGGTGGTAGTGTCGATGGGCAATGCCGCCGCGTCGGGCGGTTACTGGGTATCGACCCCGGCCGACTACATCTTCGCCGAACCGTCGACGATCACCGGATCGATCGGGGTGTTCGGCATCTTGCCGAGCTTCGAGGGCAGCCTGAAGAAGCTCGGGGTCGGCGTCGACGGGATCAAGACGACCCCTCTGTCGGGCGAGCCAGACCTGCTTGCCGGGCCATCGCCCGAGGCCAATGCGCTGGTCCAGGCGGGCGTCGAGAGCACCTATCGCCGGTTCCTTGGCATCGTCGCCCAGTCGCGCCACAAGAGCCCGGCCGATGTCGACAAGATCGCCCAGGGCCGGGTGTGGGACGGCGGCACCGCGCGGCAGATCGGCCTGATCGACCAGTTCGGCGGGCTCGACGAGGCGATCGCCAAGGCGGCGGCGCTGGCCAAGCTCGGCGATGAGCGTGGGATCACCGCGATCGAGCCGCCGCCAAGCTTCGAAGCGCGACTGGCGGAATGGTTCGCGGGCGGTAGCGGCGACGACGGCGACAGCGCCGCCCCGGCCGATGCGCTGGCGAGCCTTGGCCCGGCGCCCGAAGCGCTGATCGGCGAGGCCCTGGCGCGGGTTCAGGCGGTGCTCGGTGGGGCGACCATCCAGGCAACCTGCCTCGATTGCCCGGCGACCGGCGCGCGGCCCGCGGCGATCAGCGCGAGCGGCGCGGGCGGCGGCTGGTTGGCGCGGCTTGCGAGGCTGCTGCTGGCGGCGGGCTAAGCGGGGCGCGGCGTAGCGGCGGGAGCACGATCAAGCCGCTGGCGATCAGCACCAACGCCATCGCCGACAGCATCACGATCCACGGATTGTGCGGGTCGTCGCGCCACTGCAGGTCCATGATGTGGATGCCCCACATGAAATCGTAGAAGCGCCAGAAGCGCGTGCGGGTGGCGACGATCGCGCCCGATCCACGGTCTACGTAGAAATGGGTGTCGTCCGTCATCCGGACGCGCCACCCGTCGAGGCCCTTGCGCAGGGCGACGTCACGGTGGGCGGCGGTAATGCGGTCGACCGCGGCGATGCGCGCGGTGCCGGTGTAGCGGCTGGTCACTTCGCGCGCCGCCTCGGCCGCGCCAAGCGGCGGCAGCCAGGCGCCGGTCGCCGGGTCGGCAAGGCGCGAGCCGGCGCTGCCGGGCATATCGGCGACCCAGCGCGGCCCGTCGGCGCGCGGCTCGAGAGTCAGCGAATCGAGCGGCACGCCGGTGACGTTGGGCAGTACCGGCGGCGCAACAACCGAAACCGGGTGAGGCGCGCGCAGGAGCGCTTCGCCGCGCACTTCGGCGATCGGCCGGGCGGCCATGACGAAACCCGACAGTGTCCACAGCAGTATGGGGATGCCGACCAGCCACGCCAACCAGGCATGCCAGCGGCGCATCGATGCGCGAAGTCCCACGATCATACTCTCCGCCGTTACGCGCCGACCCTCCGAAAGAAGCCCCCTCCGACACGGGTTGACCGGCGCGCTGTAACGAGGCCGCGGGCCCGAGTCATGATGTTTCTATAATCGGTGTTAACCGGCCCGCGGCGTGCACTTGGTTTAAGCGGGCCGCCTAGATGTGGATCGGCTTGCCCTGGACCGCCATCGCGGCTTCCTTGAGCGCTTCGGCGTGGGTCGGGTGGGCGTGGCAGGTGTAGGCGATGTCTTCCGATGTCGCGCCGAATTCCATCGCCTGCGCCGCCTGGGCGATCATCGTGCCGGCGAGGCTGCCGATCATCCACACGCCGAGCACGCGGTCGCTCTTGGCGTCGGCGATGACCTTGACGAAGCCGTCGGTGTCGCGGTTGGTCTTGGCCCGGCTGTTGGCCATGAACGGGAATTTGCCGACCTTGATGTCGTGACCCGCCGCCTTGGCCTGCTCCTCGGTCAGCCCGACGCCGGCGATTTCGGGGTGGGTGTAGACCACTGTCGGAATGACCTCGTGGTTCACGATGCCGGTCAGCCCGGCGATATTCTCGGCCGCGGCAATGCCTTCGTCCTCGGCCTTGTGGGCGAGCATCGGGCCGGGGATGACATCGCCGATCGCCCATACGCCGGGCACCGACGTGCGGAAATCGTGATCGGTATCGACCTGCCCGCGATCGTTGACGGCGAGGCCGATCTTGTCGAGGCCAAGGCCGTCGACATTGGGGCGGCGGCCGATGGCGACGAGCACGGCGTCGGCCTCGATCGTCGAGGCTTCGCCGCCTTTCGACGGTTCGACCGTCAGGGTCGCCTTGCCGTTGGCGACGGTGGCGCCGGTGACCTTGGTCCCGGTCTTGATGTCGAAGCCCTGCTTCTTGAAGATCTTGGCCGCTTCCTTGCGCACTTCCTCGTCCATGCCGGGAAGGATCTGGTCGAGATATTCGACCACCGTGACGCTGGCGCCGAGCCGCAGCCAGACGCTGCCCAGTTCCAGACCAATTACCCCGCCGCCAATCACGACGAGGTGCCCGGGCACCTTCGGCAGCGCCAGCGCGCCGGTCGAATCGACGATCACCCCGCCGTCATTGTCGACCTCGACCCCGGGCAGGGGCGTGACCGACGAGCCGGTGGCAATCATGATGTTTTTGGCGGTGACGATGCGGTCGCCGACCTTGACTGAATTGGCGCTCTCGAAGCTGGCATAACCCTTGAGCCAGTCGACCTTGTTCTTCTTGAACAGGAATTCGATGCCGCCGGTCAGCTCGCCGACCGCCTTGGCCTTTTCGGCGTGCATCTGGTCGAGGTTGAGCGTGGTGCCCTGGATGTCGATGCCGAACTTGGCGAGCGCGCCCGACTTGGCCTCGGCATAGAGCTCCGAGGCATGGAGCAGCGCCTTCGACGGAATGCAGCCGACGTTGAGGCACGTCCCGCCCAACGTCTCGCGGCCCTCGGCGCAAGCGGTCTTCAAGCCCAGCTGCGCCGCGCGGATCGCGGCGACATAGCCGCCCGGGCCGGAGCCGATGACGATGAGGTCGTAGTCGAAGTCAGCCATTTTTCTCTTCCGTCATCCCCGCGAAAGCGGGGATCCCGCTAATCGTTGTGAGGGTGTCATAGCGGGATTCCCGCGTTCGCGGGAATGACGCGGTTAAAGGTCGATCAGCAGTCTTGTCGGATCCTCGATCGCTTCCTTGACGCGGACGAGGAAGGTGACAGCGTCGCGGCCGTCTATCAGGCGGTGGTCGTAGCTCAAGGCGAGATACATCATCGGGCGGATCACGACCTGGCCGTCCTTGGCGATCGGGCGGTCCTCGATGCGGTGCATGCCGAGCACGGCGGATTGGGGCGGGTTGATGATCGGGGTCGACAGGAGGCTGCCGAACACCCCGCCGTTGGAGATGGTGAAGGTGCCGCCCTTCATGTCTTCGGCGGTCAGGACGCCGTCCTTGGCCTTCTTGCCGTACGCGGCGATGGCTTTTTCGATTTCGGCGAAGCTCATGCGGTCGGCGTCGCGCACCACCGGAACGACCAACCCCTTGGGTGCCGACACCGCGACCGAGACGTCGAGGTAATCGTGGTAGACGATTTCGTCGCCGTCGATGCTGGCGTTGACCGACGGCACGTCCTTGGCGGCGAGCGCGACGGCCTTCACAAAGAAGCCCATGAAGCCGAGCCGGATATTGTGCTTCTTCTCGAACAGGTCCTTGTACTTCGCGCGGGCGTCGATCACCGCCGACATGTCGACGTCGTTGAAGGTTGTGAGCAGCGCGGCGGTGTTCTGCGCTTCCTTCAGCCGGGTGGCGATGGTCTGCCGCATCCGCGACATCTTGACGCGTTCTTCCACTCTGTTCCCCGGCGAAGGCCGGGGCCCTGGAGCCGCAGGCTGCGTTTCCACTTGTGCTGGAGCCGTAATTCTCGCCTCCGGCGCCGGGGAACGGTTGGCGGCAGCGGCGAGCACGTCGTCCTTGGTCAGGCGGCCGTCCTTGCCGCTGCCCTTGATGGTCGAGGGGTCGACGTGATGTTCGAGCACCGCGCGGCGGACCGCCGGCGACAGGGTCAGCGCGGCATCGGCGTGGGTGTCTGCTTCTTCGCGCGGGCGGGGATTCTCACCGGCGCCCGAGGGGTTGACCGGCGCGCCCGACACGGTGGCTTCGGGGGGGGCTGGCGCAGGGGTGGCGGGTGCGGCGGGCGTCGCTACTGCAGCAGCGCCCTCGCCGACGCGGGCGATAATCGCCCCGACGGCGACGGTGTCGCCCTGCTTGCCGAGCTGTTCGGACAAGGTGCCAGCCACCGGCGAGGGCACTTCGACCGAGACCTTGTCGGTTTCGAGGCTAACGATCGGCTCGTCGAGCGCGACCGCGTCGCCGGGCTGTTTCAGCCATTGGCCGATGGTCGCTTCGGTGATCGACTCGCCCAGTGTCGGGACCTTGACGTCGGTGGCCATGGAAATCGCGTCCTTAACTGGCTTTGGCGGTGGTTGCAGGCTGGCTGCTATGGCCGAGCGCGTCGGCGATCAAGGCCGCTTGCTCCGCCGCGTGGCGCTTGGCGAGGCCGGTGGCGGGCGAAGCCGAGGCGGCGCGCCCGGCATAACGCGGGCGCAAATCGGTGAAGCCGGCGTCGGCGAGGCAGGCTTCGAGGAGGTTTTCGGCGAAGAACCAGGCGCCGTTGTTGCGCGGCTCCTCCTGCGCCCAGACGAGTTCGCCGAGGTTGGGCATCGCCTTCAGCCGCTTGACCAGGGGCTCCGACGGAAACGGGTAGAGCTGTTCGATGCGGAGGATTTCGGTGGCGGAGTCGCCGGCCGCGTCGCGCGCCTCGATCAGTTCATAGCCGAGCTTGCCCGAGCACAGCACGAGGCGCTTCGTGTCGCCGGCGGCGGGTGGCGCGAGGTCGGACAGGATACGGAAAAAATGGCCTTCGCCGACAAAATCGACGCGCTTCGACACCGCCAATTTGTGTCGCAGCAGCGACTTGGGGGCCATGATGATCAGGGGCTTGCGGAAATCGCGGTGCATCTGCCGCCGCAGCAGGTGGAAATAATTGGCCGGGGTGGTGCAGTTGGCGACCTGGATATTATCTTCGGCGCACAATTGCAGGAAGCGCTCGAGCCGGGCCGAACTATGCTCCGGCCCCTGCCCTTCATAGCCGTGCGGCAGCAGCAGGGTGAGGCCCGACGCGCGTAGCCACTTGGCCTCGCCGGCGGCGATGAACTGGTCGATGATGGTTTGCGCGCCATTGGCGAAATCGCCGAACTGCGCTTCCCACAATACCAGGGTGCTGGGATCGGCGATCGAATAGCCATATTCGAAACCGAGCACGCCGAATTCGGACAATGGGCTGTCGCGCACTTCGAAGCGCGGACCACGGTCGCCCGCGATCTGCCGCAGCGGGATATATTTCTCGCCATTGGCCTGGTCGACCCACACCGCGTGGCGCTGACTGAACGTACCGCGGCCCGAATCCTGGCCCGACAGGCGCACCCCGAAGCCGTCTTCGGCGAGGCTGCCGAAGGCGAGCGCTTCGCCGGTCGCCCAGTCGATCCCCTCGCCCGCCGCCAGCGCCGCTTTCTTGGCGTCGAGGATGCGGCCCAGGGTCTTGTGGATGGTGAGGCCTTCGGGGACGGTAGTCAGCAGCCCGGCGAGCTTGTCGTAAGCCGCATCGTCGATCGCGGTCGAGGCGTTGCGGCGGGCCAGCACCGGCTCGTCGGGCTTGCCCAGCCCGCGCCAGCGGCCCTCGAACCAGTCGGCCTTGTTCGGCAGATAGCTCGCCCCGGCGGTGAACTCGCCCTCGAGCAAGGTCGTGAACTGATGCGTCTGCTCGTCGATCCACGGCTGGTCGACGACGCCCTGGGCAATCAGCCGGGCGCCGTAGATTTCGCTGATCGACGGGTGGGTGCGGATCGCGGCGTACATCAAAGGCTGGGTGAAGCTCGGCTCGTCGCCCTCGTTATGGCCGAAGCGGCGGTAGCACCACATGTCGATGACGATGTCGCGGTTGAACTTCTGGCGAAACTCGATCGCCACCTTGCAGCAGAAGGTGACCGCTTCGGGGTCGTCGCCATTGACGTGGAGGATCGGCGCCTGGACCGACTTGGCGATGTCCGACGGGTAGGGCGAGGAGCGGGCGAACTGCGGGCTGGTGGTGAAGCCGACCTGGTTGTTGATGACGAAGTGCAATGTCCCGCCGGTGCCGTAGCCGGGCAGGCCGGAGAAGCCGAAGCATTCGGCGACGATGCCCTGCCCGGCGAAGGCGGCGTCGCCGTGAAGCAGCACGGGCAGCACCGACGAGCCGTGCTTGTCGCCGCGCAGCGCCTGCACCGCGCGGCTCTTGCCGAGCACGACCGGGTCGACCGCTTCGAGGTGCGAGGGGTTGGCGGCGAGGCTCAAGTGGACCTTGTTGCCATCGAACTCGCGGTCGCTTGACGTGCCGAGGTGATATTTGACGTCGCCCGAGCCGCCGACGTCGGCCGGGTTGGCGGCGCCGCCAGCGAACTCGCTGAAGATCGCTCGATAGGGCTTGCCCATGACGTTCGACAGGACGTTCAGGCGGCCGCGGTGGGCCATGCCGACGGTGATCTCGCTGACGCCCAGCTGGCCGCCATATTTGATCACCGCCTCCAGCGCCGGGATGGCGCTTTCGCCGCCGTCGAGGCCGAAGCGCTTGGTCCCGACATATTTGCGGGCGAGGAATTTCTCCCACTGCTCGCCGTGGATTACCTTGGTCAGGATCGACTGCTTGCCCTCGGGCGTGAAGACGATCTCGGCGTTCTTGCCCTCCATCCGGTCCTGGAGAAAGCGGCGCTCGTCCAGGTCGTTGATGTGCATATATTCGAGGCCGATGGCACCGCAGTAGTTGGCCTGGAGCACGGCGACGATCTGACGGATCGAGGCCTGGTCGAAGCCGAGCGACCCGCCGAGCCAGATGTTGCGGTCGAGGTCGGCGTCGGTGAAGCCATGATAGGCGGGCGTGAGATCGGCCGGCAGCTTGTAATGGGCAAGGCCGAGCGGATCGAGCTTGGCCGCGAGGTGGCCGCGCACGCGATAGGTGCGAATGAGCATCATCGCGCGGATGCTGTCCTCGGCGGCGCGGCGGATTGCGGCCTCGTCGGTCACGCCGGCAGAGGTTGCGACGGCCTTGGCGGCGGCCGTGACCTGCTCGACGGTCGCCTCGGTCGGGTCGAGCCCGGCATTGACGGCGTCGAGCGTCGCCACCGGCCAGTTGGGACGCGCCCAGCTGGGGCCTTGCTCGCGATCGATCGACATCGAATCCATGAAGAAACTAACCCTTGAGCAGCGCCGTGAGTGTCGTGCCGAGCTCAGATGGCGACGGGGAGACGCGAATACCAGCGGCTTGCATCGCCGCGATCTTGTCCTCGGCGCCGCCCTTGCCGCCCGACACGATCGCCCCGGCATGGCCCATGCGGCGCCCGGGAGGCGCGGTCAGGCCGGCGATAAAGCCGACGGTCGGCTTCGAGCGGCCCTTCTTGGCTTCGTCGGCGAGGAATTGCGCGGCGTCCTCCTCGGCCGATCCGCCGATTTCGCCGATCATGATGATCGATTGGGTCGCGTCGTCGGCGAGGAACAGTTCGAGCATGTCGATGAAATTGGTGCCGTTGACCGGATCGCCGCCGATGCCGACCGCGGTGGTCTGCCCCAGGCCCTCATTGGTGGTCTGGAACACCGCCTCATAAGTCAGCGTCCCCGAGCGCGACACGACCCCGACGCTGCCCTTCTTGAAGATATTGCCGGGCATGATTCCGATCTTGCATTCGTCGGGGGTCAGCAGGCCGGGGCAATTGGGGCCAATCAGCCGCGACTTGGAGCCGCACAAAGCGCGCTTGACCTTGACCATGTCGAGCACCGGAATGCCCTCGGTGATGGTGACGATCAGCGGCACCCCGGCGTCGATCGCCTCAAGGATCGAATCCGCGGCGAACGGCGGCGGGACATAGATCACGCTCGCCGTCGCGCCAGTCATGGCGACCGCCTCCTCGACCGTGTCGAACACCGGCAGGCCGATGTGGGTCGATCCGCCCTTGCCCGGCGTGACGCCGGCGACCATCTGCGTGCCGTAGGCGAGTGCCTGCTGCGTATGGAACGTCCCGGTCTCGCCGGTCATGCCCTGGGTGATGACCTTGGTGTTACGGTTGACGAGAATGCTCATGCGAGGCTTCCATCGATCGCCTTGCACGCCACCAGCAGTTCCTTGACCGCGTCGACGCTGACGGTGAAGTTCTTTTGCGCTTCGGCGTCGAGGGCGATCTCGACGATCTTTTCGACGCCGCCGGCGCCAATCACCACCGGGACGCCGACGTAGAGGTCGTTGACGCCGTACTGGCCGGTCAAATTGGCCGCCGCCGGGAGGACGCGTTTCTTGTCCTTCAAGAAGCTCTCGGCCATCGCGATCGCGGACGTGGCGGGGGCGTAGAAGGCGCTGCCGTTGCCGAGCAAGGCGACGATCTCCCCGCCGCCGCCGCGGGTGCGCTTGATGATGGCGTCGATCTTGTCCTGGCTCGACCAGCCCATCTTGATCAGGTCGGGGATGGGGATGCCGGCCACCGTCGAATATTGGACGACCGGGACCATCGTGTCGCCGTGGCCGCCGAGCACGAAGGCGGTGACGTCCTCGACCGAGACGCCGAACTCCTCGGCGAGGAAATGGCGGAACCGCGCGCTGTCGAGTACGCCCGCCATCCCCACCACCATGTGGTGCGGCAGGCCGGAGAATTCGCGCAGTGCCCACACCATCGCGTCCAAGGGATTGGTGATGCAGATCACGAACGCGTTCGGGGCGTTGGCCTTGATGCCTTCGCCGACCGCCTTCATCACCTTCAAATTGATGCCGAGCAGATCGTCGCGGCTCATGCCGGGCTTGCGCGCGATCCCGGCGGTGACGATGCACACGTCGGCCCCGGCGATGTCGGCATAGTCGTTCGAGCCCTTCAAGGTGACGTCATAGCCAT
>JBDSRV010000061.1:0-13370 GCA_039929125.1 Sphingomicrobium sp. | reverse complement strand
AAAGGGTCGTCTTGCCCGAGCCGCCCTTCTGCGATGCCATAGCCAGAACGCGCATTCTCTTCCCCTCGTCATGTGACGCATTTCAGCCTGCCAATTGCGGGCAAAGCCTCTAATTATTGGTTAATGCACACTCGCCCCTGTTGTCGCGGCGCCGGCTTGGTTAGGCTGGGGTCCGCAAGCGATCGGGGTTAATCGGGGGAATGATGCGAAACAGGCTGAAGCTCGCGCTCGCCGGCATCGCGCTGACGCTTGCCGCGCCGGCCGGCGCGCAGTCGGTCAAGGCCGGCATCGAGGCGTGGCAGAAAGGCGACTTTGCCGCCGCGATCGGTGCATGGCGCCCGCTCGCCGCCCGCGGCGACGCCGACGCCGCCTTCAACCTCGGCCAGGCCTACCGCCTCGGCAAGGGCGTCCCGCTGAGCCTCGCCAATGCCCAGAGCTGGTACGAGAAAGCGGCCCGGGCAGGCCATGTCGACGCCGCCACCAGCCTGGGTATCCTGCTGTTCCAGAACGGCAACCGGACATCGGCGATGCGCTGGCTCAAGCAAAGCGCCGAGGCCGGCGAGCCGCGCGCGTTGCTCCTCTATGGCACCGCGCTCTACAACGGCGACGGCGTGCCGCGCGACCCGGTCACCGCTTACGCTTATGTCAGCCGTGCCGCCGCGCAGGGGCTCGCCCCCGCCCGCGCGACGCTGGCCGACATGGATGACATGATGCCGATCGAGCAGCGCCAGCAAGGTGTCGCGCTGGCGAAAGCGGCAGTCGGAGCAAAGACGGCTGCCAAGCCGGCGGCGGCCAAGGCGCCCGCCGTCAAGCCAGCGCCCACGCCGAAACCCGTCGCCATCGCGGCAGGCGGCGCTTGGCGCGTCCAGCTCGGCGCTTTTTCGAAGCGTGGATCGGCCGAGGCGTTGTTCAAATCGCTGGCGGCGGGGCCGCTCGCCGGGCGTCAGGCTTATTATGTCGCCGCCGGCGCGGTCACCCGGCTCCAGGCCGGGCCGTTCGCGAGCAAGGCCGAGGCGGGCGCCGCCTGTGCGCGGCTGTCGGCGCGCGGCCAGGCCTGCTTCCCGGTCGCCGCCCGCTAGTCGCGCACCAGCCAGTCGCTGCGCGGGATCCCGAGCGCCCACAGCAAGGCGTCGAGCGGATGGTATAGCAGCACCGCGTCGGCAACCGCGGCCAGCGCCGGCTTGGGCCGGTAGCCGATGCCAAGCCCCGCCGCCTGGATCATCGCCGAATCGTTCGCCCCGTCGCCGATCGCCATTGTCTGCTCGACGCCAAGGTCGAGCACCTCGCGGCTCTCCTCGAGCACCGCCGCCTTCCTTGCGCCATCGACGATCGGACCGATGGTCCGCCCGGTCAGCTTGCCCTCCTCGATCTCCAGCCGGTTGGCGTGGATATAGCCATAGCCCAGACCCTCTCCGATGGGGTCGGCGAAGGCAGTGAATCCGCCCGTCACCAGCACCGTCGTCGTGCCGCGCGCGGCCAGTGTCCCGACCAGGGTCGCCGCGCCCGGGTTGGGCCGCACTCGCTCGGCCAGGCATTGCGCGATCACCCCCTCGTCGAGGCCCGCCAGCAGCGCCACCCGAGCCGCCAGCGCCCCGGCGAAATCGAGCTCCCCGCTCATCGCCTGCTCGGTGATCGCGGCGACCTCAGGCTTGACCCCGGCATAGTCGGCCAGTTCGTCGATGCATTCCTGCCCGATCATCGTCGAGTCCATGTCGGCGACGAACAGCCGCACCGCGCGCTGGGCGGCGGCGTGGGGGATGATGTCGACCCCTTCCCAGCCCTCGAGCGCGGAGCGGATCGCCCGCGCCTCGCCCGCGACGTCAAGGTCGATCGCGTCGCCCGGGTCGATCCATCCGGCGGTGCCGCTGGCGATGCCGGCGTCGGCCAGCCGGTCCATGGCGGCTTCGAGCAGCCTTTCATCGAGCCGTCCGGCTGCTATCAGCGTGGCGATGGTCATCCCGGTCCAGTCACCTAGCCTACCTCCCGTCGCCCTCATCGCCGGTTGCACCGCCAGCGGCAAGAGCGCGCTGGCGCTCGCCCTCGCCGAGCGCACCGGGGGCGCCATCGTCAACGCCGACAGCGCGCAGCTCTATCGCGACCTGCCGATCCTCAGCGCCGCCCCCTCGCCCGCCGACCGCGCCCGTGCCGAGCATCGGCTGTACGGCGTGCGCGACGGGGCCGAGCCCTGTTCGGCGGCGGAATGGGCGGCGCTGGCGAAAGCGGACATCGCCGGGCTCCATGCACAAGGCCGCTTGCCGATCCTGGTCGGCGGCACCGGGCTTTACATCCGCACCTTAATCGACGGCATCGCTCCGGTGCCACTGATCGCAGCCGAAGTTCGCGCCGCGGTGCGCGGGGCCAGCGTCGGGGAGAATCTGGCGCGACTGGTGACGGTCGACCCGGTGGCGGCGGCGAGCCTCAACCCCGGCGACACGACGCGCATCGCCCGCGCGCTCGAAGTCGCTTTGTCGACCGGGCAAACGCTCAAGGCGTGGCAGGCCGAACCCACCGGAGGCATCGCCCCGTCGATCGCGCTCAAGCCGCTGATCCTGCTGCCGCCGCGAGACTGGCTGGCCGAGCGCTGCGACCGCCGCTTCGCCGAGATGGTGGACAGCGGCGCGATCGGGGAAGTCGAGATGCTGGCCGCGCGCAATCTCGATCCGCAATTGCCGGTGATGCGCGCCATCGGCGTCGCCGAGCTGCTCGCCCTGACCCGCGGCCACATGAGCGAAGCGCAGTCCATCGCCGCTGGTCAGCAGGCGACGCGGCGCTACGCCAAGCGCCAATATACCTGGTTCGCGCACCAGCCGCCCCCTGAGTGGCCGCGCTTCACCCAGCCGCTCGACGGGCCGCAAGCGATTGACGCGGCGCTGGCCCTGCTCGGCATCGGGAGCTAGCAGGAACCATGGAGCTGATCCGCGACGCCCAGATCGACCCCGCCCCGCTCGCCGGCAAGCGGGTGGCGGTGCTCGGCTATGGCAACCAGGGCCGCGCCCAGGCGCTCAACCTCGCCGATAGCGGGGTCGATGTCGTCGTCGGCCTGCGCGACCGCTCGACCAGCTTCGCCCGGGTCGAGGCCGACGGCCTCGCCGCTTTGTCGCCGGGCGACGCCGCGGCGGACGCCGACGTAATCATGCTGCTCGCCCCCGACGAATGTCTGTCGTCGATCTACCTTGGCGTCGAGCCGCGCCTGAAGCCCGGCGCCGCGCTCGGTTTCGCCCATGGCCTCGCCATCCGCTTCGGCCTGGTCGTGCCGCGCGCCGACCTCGCCGTGTTCATGGTCGCGCCCAAGGGGCCGGGCAGCTCGCTTCGCTCGCTCTACACCGAGGGCAAGGGCATGCTTGCCTTGTGGACGGTGGCGCAGGATCCCGGCGGCGGGGCCAAGGCCTTGGCGCTGGCGTACGGGCAGGCGATCGGCTGCGGCCGCGCCGGACTGCTCGAAACCAGCTTCGCCGAGGAATGCGAGGCCGACCTGTTCAACGAGCAGGCGGTGGTGTGGGGCGCCGTTCCGGAGATCCTCATCGCCGGGTTCGATACCCTGGTCGAGGCCGGGGTGCGGCCCGAAATCGCCTACATGGAATGCGTCGGCGAACTGTCCCTGCTGGCCGGGCTGATCGAGGCGCGCGGCATCGCCGGGATGCGCGAGGCGATCAGCAATACCGCCGAGCTGGGCGCGGTCGTCGGCGGACCGCGCATCGTCGATGACAGCATCCGCCAGAAAATGCGCGACATCCTGGCCGAGGTGAAGAGCGGCAGCTTCGCGGGGCTGCTCAAGGAGGAAGAAGCGTCGGGCTATCCGCGGCTGCGCGCCTCTCGCGAAGCGGCGCGGCGGCTGGCGGTCGAAACTGCGCGCACCGCGCTGGAACCCAAGGCCTAGCCGATCGGGTCGGCCGTGGCCGCGGTGCGTTCGCCGACCGAGGCGCGCTCGGTATATTCACGCTGGAGGCGGCGGTGGACGGCTTCGGCCGAGCGATCGGTCGCTTGTTCGGCGAGATCGGCTTCCTCCGCGGCGCGGCGGGCGAAGTAGATGCGGTCCTGGGTGCTCATGGCCGACCCCTCCCTGGCGACAGTCGGCAACTCATAGCATAAGCGAACCCAAATGTCGCGCGCCTCAACGGCGTCCGAACAGTTTCTCGATGTCGGAATGAGCCAGTTTCACCCAGGTCGGGCGGCCGTGGTTGCATTGACCCGAGTTGGGGGTGACCTCCATCTCGCGCAGCAAGGCATTCATCTCGGTCACCGACAGGATCCGCCCGGCACGCACCGAGCCATGGCAGGCGATGGTCGCGGCGACATGGTCGAGCTTGTCGCGCAGGCTGAGCGCCTGGCCCAAATCGGCCAATTCGGCCGCGAGGTCGGCGAGCAGGCCGGGAACATCCGTCTTGCCGAGCGGTGCCGGCGTGGCGCGGACCAGCATCGACGATGGCCCGAACCGCTCGATGTCGAGGCCGAGGCTTGCGAGCTCGGGCGCGGCGGCTTCGAGCCGGTCGCAATCGGGCTCGTCCAACTCGACCACGTCGGGCATCAGCAAGGCCTGCCGCGCAACCTCCCCGCCGGCCGAGGCGCGGCGCATCCGCTCGAGCACCAGCCGCTCGTGCGCGGCGTGCTGGTCGACGATCACCAGCCCGTCCTCGGCTTCGGCGACAATATAGGTCGCCGCGACCTGCCCGCGGGCGACGCCGAGCGGATAGGCGGGGACCGGCGCGGTGGCGGGTTCGGCGCGGGCGGCGGGCGCATGATCGAACGCCAGCACAGTCTCCGCCACCCCGGCGAAGGGCGGGGCCGCAGCGGGCGAATAGCGATACGCCTGACCCGCGCCGAGATCCCGGCCGTCGCCGGGATGACGGTCGAGGTCGCTGGTCCACTGCACCGCCGAGGCGAATTGCTCGCGGGCGGCGCTGCGGTGGCCGGCCTCGTCGAGCGCGGCGCGAAGGCCGCCGACGATCAGACCGCGCACCGCCGCCGGATCGCGGAAACGCACCTCGGTCTTGGCCGGGTGGACGTTGATGTCGACCTCGCCGCCCGGTACCTCGACGAACAGGGCGGCGACCGGGTGACGGTCGCGGGCGAGGAGGTCGCGGTAGGCGGCGCGCAAACTGCCGACCAGCAACCGGTCCTTCACCGGGCGCGAATTGACGAACAGGAATTGCTGGTCGGACATGCCGCGGTTGAAGGTCGGCAGGCTGACCACCCCGGTCAGGCGCAAGCCATCGCGGACGCAGTCGATGCCGAGCCCGTGGCGGTCGAGTTCGTGGCTGAGCAAAGCCCCGACCCGCTCTGGCGCGTCCGACGGCTGGACCGACAGCGTGCGGCGACCGTCGTGGTCAAGGGTGAAGGCAACGTCGGGCCGGGCCATGGCGAGCCGCTTCACGGCGTCGAGGCAGGCGGCATATTCGGCGCGCGGGGTGCGCAGGAACTTGCGCCGCGCCGGCACCTTGTCGAACAGTCCCTCGATCCGCACCCGGGTCCCGGGCGGGAGCGCCGCCGGCCCCTCCCCCGCTTCAACTCCATGGTCGATGGTCAGCCGCCAGCCGTCGGCCCCGGCCACCCGGCTGTCGAGGGTCAGGCGGGCGACGCTGGCGATCGACGGCAATGCCTCGCCGCGAAATCCGAAGCTGGTGACCGAATCGATGCGGTCGTCGGGCAGTTTGGAGGTGGCGTGCCGCTCGAGCGCGAGGTGCATGTCGGCGGGGCTCATGCCGCTGCCATCGTCGCTCACCTCGACCAGCTCAAGCCCGCCGGCGGCAAGCCGGATGGCGATCGTCGACGCCCCGGCGTCGAGCGCATTTTCGACCACTTCCTTCAAGGCGCTGGCCGGCCGTTCGACCACCTCCCCGGCGGCGATGCGATTGATGAGCTCGGAAGGCAGCCTTCTTATTGACATGGTAAGACTCCTAGCCCAATCGAGGTCAGCCCGCGAAGCGCTGATTTCTCCCTTAAATTCAGTCAGCTTTCATCGGCAACGGTTTAATCGGCGGTGAATCGCGCGCGTGGGTGCAAGCCATTCCCGACCAACGAAGGCGAGTAGTCGAATGTTCTGGGCGCGCTGGTTCAAATGGATGTCGCACGACATGGCGATCGACTTGGGTACGGCCAATACCCTGGTCTATGTCCGGGGGCGCGGTATTGTCCTCAATGAGCCGTCGGTGGTGGCGATCGAAACCATCAACGGGGTCAAGAAGGTCAAGGCCGTCGGCAATGACGCCAAGCTGATGATGGGCAAGACCCCCGACCAGATCGAGGCGATCCGCCCGCTGCGTGACGGGGTCATCGCCGACATCGATGTCGCCGAGCAGATGATCAAGCACTTCATCCACAAGGTCCATGGCGGCAAGATGCGCGCCTGGCGCTTCCCCGAGATCGTCATTTGCGTGCCGTCGGGTTCGACCAGCGTCGAGCGCCGCGCGATCCGCGACGCGGCGTCGAACGCCGGCGCCTCGGCGGTGTACCTGATCGAAGAGCCGATGGCCGCCGCGATCGGCGCCAACATGCCGGTCACCGAGCCGATCGGGTCGATGGTCGTCGATATCGGCGGCGGCACGACCGAAGTCGCGGTGCTGTCCCTGCGCGGCCTTGCCTACACCACCTCGGTGCGGGTCGGCGGCGACAAGATGGACGAAGCCATCTCCTCCTACGTCCGGCGCAACCACAACCTCCTGATCGGCGAAGCCACGGCCGAGCGCATCAAGAAGGAGGTCGGCATCGCCAAGCCGCCGGTCGACGGCATCGGCAAGACCGTCCACATCAAGGGCCGCGACCTGGTCAATGGCGTGCCCAAGGAAATCACCATCAACCAGGGCCAGATCGCCGAGGCGCTGTCGGAGCCGGTCGGCACGATCGTCGAGGGCGTCCGCATCGCGCTGGAAAATACCGCGCCCGAGCTGGCCGCCGATATCTGCGACCAGGGGATTGTCCTGACGGGTGGCGGCGCGTTGCTCCAGGGTCTCGACGAAGTGCTGCGCGACGAGACCGGGCTTCCGGTGACGGTCGCCGAGGACCCGCTGACCTGCGTCGCGCTGGGCACCGGCCGCGCGCTCGAGGAAGAGCAGTTCCGCGGCGTCCTGCAGACGGCGTAACCTAGTCCCGTGGTGGCCTCGGCGGGACCACGCCCCGGCTGGTCGAGGCGCGCGCAATACGGCCTGTTCTTCGGCTTCGTGGCGGCGGTCGCGGCGATTGTCGTCGGGCTCATCATGCTCATCCTGTCGCTGGTCGCGCCGAACAGCTATGCGGCGGTCCGCGGCGCCGCGCTCGACGCCACCGCCCCGCTCAGCTCGGGCCTCAACGACGTCGCCACCACCGTCACCGGTCTCGCCAGCGGCGCCGGCGACTATTGGAACGCGGCCCGCCAGAATGGCGAGCTGAAGCGGCAGCGCGCGGCGCTGATGCGGCGGATGGTCGAGGCCAAGGCGATCAGCCTTGAAAATGACGAACTCAAGCGCGCGCTGGCGCTGCGCGAGCGCGAGCGGCGGACCGTCGCCACCGGCCGCATCGTCGGCTCCTCGTTCGAAAGCCCGCGGCGCTTCGCCGTGCTGTCGATCGGCAGCAACGACGGGGTCGCGGTCGGGATGCCGGTGCGCGCCGCCGACGGCCTGATCGGGCGGGTCATCGAGGCCGGCCACTTCGCCAGCCGCGTGCTGCTGGTCACCGACCGCGCCAACATCGTCCCCGCCCGGCTGCTGCGCGGCGGCCTGCCGGTGATCGCCACCGGGCGCGGCGACGGCACGGTCGACGTCCGCCCGCTCGAAGTCGGCCGCAATCCTTTCAGGAAGGGCGACATCATCGTCACCTCTGGCACCGGCGGGCTGTATCCGCCGCTCGTGCCGATCGCCAAGATCGTCAAGCTCGACGACGACGGCGCCATCGCCCTGCCGCTCGCCGACCCGAGCCGCGCTAGCTTCGCGCTTGTAGAACCGCCATTCGAACCCTCAGCGCTGGCCGAAGCCGCCCGCCCGGCGGAGGAGCGCTAGCGATGGTTCGCTCGGCGCTGGCGATGGGCAACCGGCCGCTGGCGAGCGGCCCGCGGGCCGGCCATCAGTTGGTGCCGGCAATCAGCGTTGCGCTCGCCTCGCTGCTCGCGGTCCTGCCGATTGCCTCGGCGCACGGCTGGTGGCCCAACGCCGGGCTGCTGATGCTGATCGCCTGGCGGATGCTCCGCGCCGACGCCTGGGCGGCGTGGGTGGCGGCGCTGCTCGGGCTGTGGAACGACCTCGTCACCGGCAGCCCGCTCGGCCTGTCGGTGGCGCTGTGGACGGCGTTCATGCTGGCGATGGACGTCATCGACCGCCGCACGATGTGGCGCGACTATTGGATCGAATGGGTCCTGGCGACCGTGCTGCTGGCATTGGCGGAGCTGGCGCAGTGGCGCGTCGCGGCGCTGGCCGGGGCGCCGGTGCGGCTGGCCAGCCAGTGGCCGGCGCTGGTCGTCGCCGCGCTTTGTTTCCCGGTCGCCGCTTACGTCGTCCGGCGGCTCGACCGCTGGCGGATGGGGCAGTGAAGGCCTCGCGCTACACCGGCGCGCACCAGGCGCTGACCTTCTCCCGCCGGATGCTGTTGGTCGGCGGCGCCCAGCTGGCAATCGGCGGGGCGCTGGTTGCGCGCCTCGGCTACCTCGCGATCGCCCAGAACGCCCATTATAAGCTGCTCAGCGAAAGCAACCGGGTGCAACTCATCCCGGTGCCGCCGCGGCGCGGCTGGATCGTCGACCGCAACGACAAGCCGATCGCGATCAACCGCTCGAGCTTCCGCGTCGACATCATCCCGGAACAGCTCGAGCGGCCGGTCGAGACGCTGCAACTGCTGGCGCAACTGCTCCATCTGTCGGCCGATGACGTCGACCGCATCATCCGGGAATTGAAGGCCGCCGCGGGCTATCAGTCGGTCCAGGTCGCCGAGAACGTCCCCTACGAATATTATGCGGCGGTCACCGTCCGGCTGCCCGAAATGCCCGGGGTACAGCCGATGCGCGGCTTTTCGCGCTTCTACCCGGCTGGCCCGGCGGTCGCGCACCTCGTTGGCTATGTCGGCGGCGCCAACGCCAAGGAATATGCGGCCGAGAACAAGAACCCATTGCTCGTCACGCCGGGGTTCAAGATCGGCAAGGACGGGCTGGAAAAGGTCCTTGAGCCGAGACTGCGCGGGACCCCGGGCGGCCAGCGGGTTGAGCTGACCGCGCGCGGCAAATTGGTCCGCGAACTCGAGCCGAAGCCCGACCGCAGTGGCCAGACCGTCAAGCTGACGATCAATGCCGGCCTTCAGGAATTCGCCGCGCGGCGCATGGGCGATCAATCGGGCGCCCTCGTCGCGATGGACGTGGCGAGCGGCGACTTGCTGGCGTTCGTCTCGATGCCGGCGTTCGATCCGAACAGCTTCAGCGACGGCATTGGCCGCACCGAGTGGCGGATGTTGTCCGAAGACGATCACATCCCCTTGCTCAACAAGGTCGCGCTCGGGCTCTATCCGTCGGGCTCGACGATCAAGCCGGCGATGGCGCTGGCGTTCCTGCAGCAGGGTATCGATCCCCACCGCCGCGTCTTTTGCCCCGGCGGCTACCAGATCGGGAATCGTTACTTCCGGTGCGACGCCGCGCATGGCTCGATGGACATGCATTCCGCGGTCGAGCGCAGCTGCAACACCTATTTCTGGGCGACGGGCCTCATCACCGACCCCGCGAAGACGACCGAGATGGTGCAGTATCTCGGCTATGGCGAGAAGTTCGACCTGCCGATCCCGTCGCAGCGGTTCGGCACGATGCCGAACCCGGATTGGCTGCTCAGGAAATACAAGCGCAAGTGGCAGGGCTATGACAGCGCCAACACCTCGATCGGTCAGGGCTATGTCCTCGTCAACCCGATGCAGCTCGCGGTCATGCCGGCCCGGCTGGCGTCCGGAAAGCTGCTCCAGCCCCGCCTGCTGATGGATGACAAGGCGCGGCCAGCCCCAGCGCTCAATGCCGACCCGGCGCATCTCGATTTCGTCCGCAAGGCGATGGCGGCCGTGGTCAACGGGCAAGGCACCGCGGTCGGGTCGAAACTGCTGTTGGACGGCATTCAGATGGGCGGCAAGACCGGGACCGCGCAGGTCTTCCGGCTCGGCGAGCGCGGGCATCAATCGACCTGGGCGCTGCGCGATCACGCATTGTTCATTGCCTTCGCGCCGGTCGAGCAGCCACGCTTCGCCATCGGCTGCATCATCGAGCATGGCGGCTTTGGCGCCTCGGCCGCCGCGCCCATCGTGCGGGACGCCATGACCTTTCTGTTCGACGAGCAGAAAGCGATGGCCGCCCTCGCGCCGCTCGAACAGCAATGGGGCGGCACCCTGGCCGAACGGACCGCCCGCCAGGCCGCCGTGTTCGACGCCGTTGCCCGCGTCGGCGCGAAGCGGGCGACATGATCTCCTCGGCGATCATCCCGCAACCGCTGGCCCGGCTGCCGTGGCGGCTGATCTTCATCGTCTTCGGCATCTGCGCGATCGGGCTCATCACCCTTTATTCCGCAGCCGGCGGCTCGTGGCGCCCGTGGGCGATGAAGCAGGCGATCATCATCCTCATCTTCTTCGGCCTGGCGCTGGCGGTGTCGTGGATCCCCGAGCAAACGGTCAAGCGGCTGACCTTCCCGGCCTATGTCGGCATCCTCGTCCTGCTCGTCGCGGTCGAGGCGATCGGCTTTGTCGGCAAGGGCGCCCAGCGCTGGGTCGACCTCGGCGTCATCCGCCTCCAGCCGTCAGAGTTCATGAAACCGGCGATCGTCCTCACCCTCGCGCGCTTCTACGACCTCATCCCGGCGAGCGATGTCCGGCGCTGGCGCGGGCTGTGGCCGGCGGGCGCGTTGATGATGGTCCCGGCCGCCCTGATCCTCGTCCAGCCCGACCTCGGTACGGCGATGATGGTCATCCTGTCGGGGGTCACCGTGATGTTCCTCGCCGGCCTGCCGATGTGGTATTTCCTGTCGGCCGCGGGCGCCGCCGCCATCGCCGGGCCGATCCTGTTCGCGACGATGCACGATTATCAGCGCAAGCGCGTGCTGATCTTCCTCGATCCCGAAAGCGACCCGCTCGGCGCCGGCTACCACATCAGCCAGTCGAAGATCGCCATCGGATCGGGTGGCTTCTGGGGCAAGGGCTTCTTGAACGGCAGCCAGAGCCACCTCGACTACCTCCCCGAAGGCCACACCGACTTCGTCTATGCGACGATGGTCGAGGAATGGGGCTGGGTCGGCGGGGCGCTGCTGATCCTCGCTTTCCTGATGGTCGTCCGCTGGGGCATGGCGGTCGCCCGCCGCGCGCCGACCCGCTTCGGGCAACTCACCGCGGCCGGCCTGTCGATGACCATCTTCTACTATTTCTCGGTCAATCTGATGATGGTCATGGGGCTGGCGCCGGTGGTCGGCATCCCCTTGCCCCTGGTCAGCTTTGGCGGCTCGGCGGTGATGACCGTGATGCTCTGCCTCGGCGTGCTGATGGGGCTCGAGCGGCAGCAGCGGACCCGCTCCGACCTTGCCTGAGCAGGCGGCGGCGACAAGCGGTTGCGCCCCTCCCCAATCGCTGTTAGACGCCCGCCCGCGCCCCCTTCCCAGCGAAGCGACGGCGCCGCCGTTTCCCGGCATGGACGCATAGCTCAGTTGGTAGAGCAGCTGACTCTTAATCAGCGGGTCCTAGGTTCGAGCCCTAGTGCGTCCACCATTTTCATGGGAAGAAGCGGCATGACGGGAATCCGTTTTCGCATCGGCTTGGTCTCCCTCGCGCTGTCTTGCTGCGCGCCGGCTCGTCCCTTGCCCGTCCCCGTCATGCCGCAAACTTATGCGCCGCGGTTGCTGGCGCCTTCGTTGCCGCGCGATGTCGAGATACTGGCCCTGCACAACAGCGAGCGGCGGCGGATTGGGGTGCCGGCGATGCACTGGGATCCAGCGCTGGCGGCATCAGCGAGGGCTTATGCGCACGTGCTGGCGTCGAGCGGCCGGTTCGCCCATTCGCCCAACGCCAGCCGCCCCGGCCAGGGCGAGAACCTTTGGCGTGGCACCCGCGGCGGCTATCGCGTCGCCGAGATGGTCGGCGGCTGGCTCGACGAGCGGTCGCTGTTCCGGCCCGGCTTGTTCCCCAACGTCAGCGCCAATGGCCGCTGGACCGACGTCGCGCATTATACCCAGATTGTGTGGCGCGGCTCGACCGGGCTTGGCTGCGGCCTCGCCTCGTCCGATCGCTTCGATGTGCTGGTGTGCCGCTATGCCCCGGCCGGCAATGTCGTCGGCGCCGCGGTCCCCGGATCGCCGCCGCCGATCCGCCGGTAATAGTCGAGGTACCACGGCAACGCGATATCGAGCCCCTGGGCGATGTCCTGGGTCGGCTGGTAAGCGAAGGCGTGTTGCGCCTTGCTGATGTCGGCCTCGGTGTGGCGAATGTCGCCAGGGCGGAAGTCGGCGTAGCGCGGCTCGCGCTGGTAATGGACCTGGTGGCGGCCGAGCCCGTCCTTGAGCATCCCGAACAACTGGTTGAGGCTGGTGCGCTCGCCGACCGCGACATTATATACCTCGCCCTGCGCCTCGTCGGGGGCCAAAGCGGCGCGGATGTTGGCCTGCACCGCGTTGGCGATGAAGCAGAAGTCGCGGCTGGTCTCGCCGTCGCCATTGACCGTCAATTCCTGGTCGCGAAGCATGGCCGCGGTCCATTTGGGGATGACCGCGGCATATGCGCCGTCGGGGTCCTGGCGCGGGCCGAACACGTTGAAATAGCGCAGGCCGGTGGCGCGGAAGCCGAAGCTCTTGGCATAGACCGCGGCATAGATTTCATTGATCAACTTGGTCGCCGCATAGGGCGACAACGGCTGGCCGATGACCGCCTCGCGCTTGGGCAAGGACGGGTCGTCGCCGTAGGTCGAGCTTGACGCGGCATAAATGAAGCGGGTCGCCCCGGCGCGGCGCGCGGCGTCGAGCAGATTGACGAAGCCGGTGACGTTGGCGTCGTGGCTGGCGAGCGGGTCGGCCATCGATCGCGGGACCGAGCCGAGCGCCGCCTGGTGAAGGACGATGTCGATCCCCGCCAGCGCCGTCTCGCAATCGGCGCGGTCGCGGATGTCGCCGCGGATGAAGCGGAAGCGCGCCGCCGCGTCGGGCCCGACCGCGGCCAGCATCTCGTCGAGGTTGCACTGATGCCCGGTGGCGAAATTGTCGAGGCCGGTGACCTGCTGCCCGGCGCCGAGCAGGCATTCGACCAGGTTCGAGCCAATGAAGCCGGCGGCGCCGGTCACCAGCCAGTGGCGCGGCGTGGCGCGCAGGGTCGCCTCGAGTTCGGGTGCCAGGAAATCCATCTAGGCCTTCATTACTTTTGAACCGATGGCCTACGCCGCCCTGCAGGCTGTTTGGCGCAAAGAAGTACATGGT
>JBDSRV010000060.1:0-26960 GCA_039929125.1 Sphingomicrobium sp. | reverse complement strand
CGGTGCATCTGGCTGACGATGACGCGCTCGGTGCCGTTGATGATGAAGGTGCCGTTGCCCGTCATCAGGGGCATGTCGCCCATGTAGACGTCCTGCTCCTTGATATCGATGACCGACTTGGCCTCGGTATCGGGATCGATCTCGAAGCTGGTCAGGCGCAACGTGACGCGCATCGGCGCGGCATAGGTCAGCCCGCGCTGGCGGCACTCGTCGGTGTCGTACTTGGGCGACTCCAGCTCATAGCGGTCGAAGTCGAGGTGCGCAGTGCCGGCGAAATCCTGGATCGGGAACACCGAGCGCAGGGTCTTCTCGAGACCGGACACATAGCCGATCGAGGCGTCGGAGCGCAGGAATTGCTCATAGCTTTCGCGCTGAACCTCGATGAGGTTCGGCATTTCGCTGATTTCATGGATATTGCCGAAAATCTTGCGAATGCGGCGCGAGTTGGTGGTGATCGATCGGCCGGTCGAGCTCGGCACGTCTTTCGATTTGGTCGCCATGTTATTCCCTGCGCTTGGGACGTGCGGACGCACCGCGAGTCCCTCAATGAAGTCGGGCGCGGCTCCTGCTTATTCCTTGCCATACGTGCGGACCGTTGCGCGTGGAGTCGGTCCGTGTCCCGGCTTGGACAGGAAAGGCCCCGGACGCACGAAACCGTGCGGCGGAGCCGTTAAATGTTGGATAAGGGAGATATACGGATTTCGCGCGGCGTTACAAGAGGGGCGGCACAATAAGCCAGAGACGGGCGGCGGCGCGGGGGAAAGGGGGAAACCCCGCGCGCGCCGCCCTAACGGTCAGGCGCTGATCAGGACGGTCGATCCGACCTGAGTAACGCCGAACAGCTTGGCCGCGAACTTGGCCGGAAGCCGGACGCAGCCGTGGCTCGCCGGATGGCCGGGAATGAACCCGGCATGGAGGGCGATGCCAAAATCGTCGATCCGCTGCATGAACGGCATCGGCGCGTCATTGTACTTCTTGCTGCGGTGAAGGGTTTCCTTGGCGAGGATCGGAAAGATGCCGGTCGGCGTATCCTTGCCCGGCTTGCCGCTGGAGATGGTCGACATCGCCACCAGCTGCGACCCGCGATAGAGATAGGCGCGCTGATCGCTCAGGCTGACCACCACCCGCGCTGGCCCGCTGCCGACCTCGTCGGCCCAGCGAAAGTCACCAGGCTTGAGGTCGATGTCGCCAAACGCGCTGCGGGCGTCATCACGCGCTTCGTCGGCGGCCGACCGCGCCATCATCTGTGCCTCGGCCGTCTCGATCGACGCCGCGGCGGGAGTGTTGGGGATGGCGAGGGCGAACGCCGCCGTCGCCGCAAGCGCGAGCGCTAGCGTCCTCATTTCATCACCTTTTTTTGGCCTTGACTTTCGTGGAATAAATGCGCGCGACCCGATTCGGGTTCCATCGAAATGATCCGATGGCGGCTGCGGCGCGGATGTGCGGGCGATCAGCGGGCGCTGTCGACGATCTCCGCAATGGCGTCGATCAGCTCTTCCAGCCGGAATGGTTTGCGCAGGACGCGGGTGCGGGCGTCGGTCACCTGGTCGATCGATTCGCTCTCGCTGTAGCCGCTGATGAACAGCACCGGCTGGTCGGGGACCCGCTTGCGGATTTCGGCGACCAGTGCGGCGCCGTTCATGTCGGGCATCATGAAGTCGACCAGCATCAGCGCGCACTTCTGGCCATCAAAAGCGTCGAGGAAGTCGCGCGGCCCGGCGAAGGCGCGCACCTTGAACCCGGCGTCGCCGAGCATTTCCTCGATGATCGGGCGGACGTCGTCGTCGTCGTCGACCAGCATCGCGGTGCCGCGGGCCGGCGCCGGCGCGCTCGACAGCAGCCCCTTGGCCGGGGCCTCCGCGACCGTCACCGTCGTTTCGCCCTCGCCGTCGGCCTCGACGACGGGCAGCAGGATCCGCACCACCGTGCCCTTGCCCTCTTCGCTCGACAGCTCGATGTTCCCGCCCGACTGGCGAACGAACCCGAACGCCATGCTCAGCCCCAGCCCGGTGCCCTTGCCGACTTCCTTGGTGGTGAAGAACGGGTCGGCGGCGCGCGCCAGCACGTCTTTGGCCATGCCCTGGCCGTCGTCCTGGACCAATATCTCGACGAAGCGGCCGCCGGGGTCGCCGCCCGGTACGCCGGCGATCACCTGGCACTGCGAGCGGATGGTCAGCGTCCCGCCGTCGGACATCGCGTCGCGCGCATTGATGGCGAGGTTGAGCAAGGTCATCTCAAGCTGGTGGGCCTCGGTCATCACCGGGCAATCGGCGGCGTCAAGCTCGACCGACAGGGTGACGCCCGGCCCCAGGCTCTTGGCGATCATGTCGCGCATCCCGCCGATGACTTCGTCGACGTCGACCCGGCTCAATTCCATCCGCTGGACGCGGGAGAAGATCAGCAATTGCTTGGTCAGCCTTGCCGCCCGGGCGACCGCCTTGGCGGCATTGCCCGACCAGCGCTCGACCGCGCCGGCGTCGGTCGGCCGGTTGTGGATCAGCTCCAGATTGCCCGAAATCGCCTGCAGCAGATTGTTGAAGTCATGGGCGATGCCGCCGGTCAACTGGCCGATCGCCTCGACCTTCTGCATCTGCACCAGCGCCGCCTCGGTGCGTTGCCGCTCGACGATTTCTTCCTGCAGCCGGCCGACCGCCTGGTCGCGCTCCATCACCAGGGTGGCGAGATGCGCGTTGGCGGTCTGCAACTGCTTTTGCGACGGGATCGCGAGCGCCAGCGGCAGCACGCGCCACAGCACGATCGCGGTCGGCACGGAGGCGATCGCCGTGACCACCTTGATGGCTCCCTCCACGCCATAGTCGCCGTGCCACAGGTTCCACGCGCCCATCACATGGGTCATGCCGCACGCCAGGATGAACAAGGCGAACAGCCAGAACACGCCGCCAAATTCGATATCGTCGCGCTTGCGCACGAACTGCACCAGCGCGATCGGGATGGAGAAATAGGCCAGCGCGATGAGGATGTCCGACACCAGGTGGGTGAGGATCAAATCCTTGCGCCACAACAAGCAGTAACCGTGGGGAGCGTAAGCCGAAGACCAGAAGCCGGTCACCAGGTCATGAGTCACGGGGCACATCCTTCGAAACCAGACTGGCGGAGGGGTAGGGCCTCGTCTGACGCGTGACAATCGCCGTCGGAATCGATTTTACATACGAAAAAAAGGGCGACCCCTTGCGAGGCCGCCCTTCCCATCCGCAGGCGCTTCAAGCGGGAGCAAGGGCCTGTCCGGGGGACAGGGCCGCCGCGAACCGGGTGTCTTGAGAGGATGCGCGAAAAAGGGCGACCCCTTGCGAGGCCGCCCTTCCCATCCGCAGGCGCTTCAAGACACCTGCGAAATCTCTCGCAGTCTGGATCCCGGCCTTCGCCGGGATAGCTCTACGCAGCCCTTGGGGGGCCGCTCGGCTACTTGAGCTCGACGCTGCCGCCGGCGTCTTCGATCTGCTTCTTGATCTTCTCGGCTTCCGCCTTGTTGATGCCTTCCTTGACGGCCTTCGGCGCGGCTTCGACCAGCGCCTTGGCTTCGCCGAGGCCCAGGCCGGTGATGGCGCGGACTTCCTTGATGACGTTAATCTTCTTGCCACCGTCGCCGGTGAGAATCACGTCGAACTCGGTCTTCTCTTCCTCGGCGGGGCCGGCGGCGGCAGCGGCCGGGCCGGCGACGGCGACGGCAGCGGCGGCCGAAACGCCCCACTTCTCTTCGAGCAGCTTGGCCAGCTCGGCGGCTTCGAGGACGGTCAGCGCGGAAAGCTGATCAACGATCTTGTTGAGGTCTGCCATGTCAAACTCCTTGTGGGGCGTTGCCCCGATTGTCGTGCGATGATGAAATTGTGCGAAAAATCAGGCTGCCTTGGCGGCGTACGCCCCGGTCACGCGGGCCAGCAGGCTCGCGGGCTCGATGGCGATGCGGGCCAGCTTGGTGGCGGGTGCCTGAATGAGGCCCACCAGCGTGCCGCGCAGCTGATCGAGCGAGGGAAGCGCGGCCAAGGCCTTGATCCCATTCGCGTCGAGCAGCGTCGTGCCCATTGCGCCGCCGACGATCTCCAGACGATCGTTGGTCTTGGCGAAATCCACGGCCACCTTGGCGGCGGCCACGGGATCGGTCGAGGTGGCCAGCGCCGTCGGGCCAGTCAGCATGTCGCTGATCGATCCGTACTTCGTGCCTTCGAGCGCGATCAGGGCAAGCCGGTTCTTCGCAACCTTGAACTGGGCGCCGGCGTCGCGCATCTTCAGGCGCAAGTCGGTGGACTGGGCCACCGTCAGGCCGAGATTGCGGGTGACAACCACCACGCTGGTCTCGGTGAAGACGCTCTTCAGCTCGGCAACCAGATCGGCTTTTTGCGAACGATCCATGCCATACTCCAAAATTCCCGCCGCTGCCGAAGCAGGAGCGGGGGCTTCACGATGCCGCGCCACGGGCAAGCCCATGGCGAAGCGCTAAAGTCCGTTGGGGGATGGATCGGCGGCGAGCCGTTGCGGCATCGCACGACAGGAGCGACAGCATCGCGACCCGTCTGATACATGTCCCCGTCTAGGCCGCGGATTAAGCCCTCGCGGAGGCGGGGGCAGCGACTGTCTCGGACGAGTGACCCGCCGGGCAAGCCGCCGGGACGCGCCGCTCCTAGCCGCGCCGGATGCAAAGTCAAGCTTTGTCAGTCGTCGTCGTCGTCGGCGGCCTTACCCTGCCTGGCGTGCTTGAGGTCGAACGGAGCGATCGGCTTGAGCACGCTGAAGCGTTCCCTGGCCGGCTTGCCCTTGAGCTCGGGCCAGTCGATCTCGGCCGGGGGCAGGCGGGTGTCGGGCAGTCGGTCGAGCAGGTCGCGCAGCAAGGTCAGCCGGCCGCGCCTTTGGTCGTTGAAATCGACGAGTGTCCACGGCGCGATGTCGCTGTGGGTCTTCTTCAGCATCGCTTCGCGGGCGTTGGTGTAGGCGCCATATTTGTCGCGCGCGGCAAGGTCGATCGGCGACAGCTTCCAGCGCTTGAGCGGGTCGTTGAGCCGCTTGGCGAAGCGCTTCTCCTGCTGCTCCTGGTCGGTCGCCAGCCAATATTTGAACAGCAGCACGCCATCCTCGACCAGCTGCCGCTCGAACATCGGCGCGGCGTTGAGGAAGGCTTCGGTTTCGGCCGGGGTGCAGAAACCCATGACCCGCTCGACCCCGGCGCGATTGTACCAACTGCGGTCGAACAAGGCGATTTCGCCCTTCGCCGGGAGGTGTTCGACGTAGCGCTGGAAATACCATTCGCCTTTCTCGCGATCGGTCGGGCCGGGCAGCGCGGCGATGTGGCACTGGCGCGGGTTCAAGGTGTTGGCGATCATCGCGATCGAGCCGCCCTTGCCGGCGGTGTCGCGGCCTTCGAACAGAATGACCAGCCGCTGCCCGGTCTCGGCGATCCACCGCGCGACGTCGGTCAATTCGCCCTGCATCGGCTTGAGCAGCTTCTCGAACTTCGTCTTCTTGAGGCCGCCCATAACCGTCTCCTGTCCACAATCCCAACGGCGGCACCGCCGGCGCCATAAGCAAAGGGCCGAGGCGTCGCCGCCCCGGCCCGAATGCGGTCCGTCGATTACGCGGCGGTTAGGCGCCGGTAATCTCCGTCAGGTCGACTTTGACGCCCGGGCCCATCGATGAAGACAGCGACGCCTTCTGGACATACTTGCCCTTGGCGCCGGCCGGCTTGGCCTTGACGATGGCGTCGACGAAGGCGTCGAAATTGGCCTTCAAATCGGCCTGCGGGAAGCTGGCCTTGCCGATGCCGGCATGGATGATGCCCGCTTTTTCGACGCGGAACTCGACCTGGCCGGCCTTGGCCAGGCGAACCGCTTCGCCGACGTTGGGGGTGACCGTGCCGAGCTTGGGGTTGGGCATCAGGCCTTTGGGCCCGAGCACCTTGCCGAGCCGGCCGACGATGCCCATCATGTCGGGGGTGGCGATGACGCGGTCGAAGTCGGTCTTGCCGCCCTGGATCGCTTCCATCAGGTCTTCCGCACCAACCACTTCGGCGCCGGCCTTGGTCGCTTCCTCGGCCTTGTCGCCGCGCGCGAACACCGCGACGCGGACGTCCTTGCCGGTGCCCTTGGGCAGGTTGACGACGCCGCGCACCATCTGATCGGCGTGGCGCGGATCGACGCCCAGCGCGATGGCGATCTCGACGGTCTCGTCGAACTTCGAGGTGGCGAGGCTTTTGACCAGCGCGATGGCGTCATCGGCGGCGTACAGCTTCATCGGCTCGACCTTGCCGTCGAGGGCTTTGATTTTCTTGGTCTGCTTGGCCATCGGATCAGCCCTCCACTACCTGGAGGCCCATCGCGCGAGCGGAGCCTTCGATGATCTTCGTTGCGGCCTCAAGGTCGTTGGCGTTGAGGTCCTTCATCTTCGCCGTGGCGATCTCCGCCAGCTGCGAGCGGCGGATGGTGCCGGCCGAGACCTTGCCCGGCTCCTTCGATCCTGACTTCAACTTGGCCGCCTTCTTCAGCAGGAAGCTCGCCGGCGGGGTCTTGGTGGTGAAGGAGAAGCTGCGGTCGGCATAGACGGTGATCACCGTCGGGATCGGCATCGCTTTCTCAAGCTCCTGCGTGGCGGCGTTGAAGGCCTTGCAGAATTCCATGATGTTGACGCCGCGCTGACCGAGCGCCGGGCCGATCGGCGGGGACGGATTGGCGGCGCCCGCGGGCACCTGGAGCTTGATATAGCCCGTGATTTTCTTAGCCATTTGTCTCACTCTGTAGGGGGCGCCGGCAATCCGGCGACCGTTCAAGTTTAGCGGTTCGAACGGCCGGCCGAAGCCCGCCTCCCGCGATGGATTTTCCAAGCAAGATCGTCGTTTGGAAGCGCGGGCCTGTAGCAGAACCGCCCCGCCGCGCAAGGGCAAGCGGGCGCCGAAACGCCCTTAACGTCGCAAAAGTCATGGAGAAAACGACCATTTGCTGTGACTTTAGGGGATGGCCGGGAAGGGGAGAGGAACGAGCCTGACAATCGCAAGGAGCCACGCCGCAACCCTGGCATGGTCGGGGCGTGCAGGACAGGAGATTCGCCTCAGACCCGAGGGCAGGCGCCGAAGGCAAGGCCGTTGGGGCTGGCGAGCCCGCCAATCGCGCGCTTCACCGTGCCGTGCCGGTCGAGCACGGTGAGATGATCGTCGTCGACATTGGCGACATAGATCAGGCCGTCGGGCCCGAGCCTGGCCGATAGCGCGGCCTTGCCGGTGGCGATGAAGCGCGCCGGCAGCCGGCCGCGGTCGAACCAGGCTATGCCGTCATCCCCGAGCGACGGCGCAACGATGGTGCCATCGGGCAACTGGGTCAGATAGACATATTGGCCATCGCGCGGGGCCTTCAGGCGGCGGACGATGGCCAGGTTCGCGGCGCGCAGCTCGATCACTTCGCCCTTGGCCGCGGCGAGGACATTGCCGTTGGTCATGACCGCCAGGCCGCGCACCGGCGAGCCGACATCGACGTGGGCAGACTGGCGACCGCTCACCGCATCGATCCGGGCGACGCCATTGGCGCCGGCGAAGCTGAACAGGGCTTCGCCTTTGCGCGCGAACACGAAGTTATGGGTCGCCTTGGGCAAGGGGAAGCGCCGAAGCACGCGCCGGGAACGGCGGTCGAACACCAGCATGGTGTCGCCGCCCACCTCCGTATTGACGAACAATTCACGCGGGTGACCGGGGCGCAGCTTGAGGCCGTGCGGCCCGGTCAGCCCGTGCGGGGTGAGTAGCGAGCCAGTCACCCGGCCGCGCACAAGATCGATCTCGGCGATGCGGTTGCCGGGGGTACCGATGCGGCTGTCATAATCGGTGATGCCGAACATCGAGACGTAGGCGGTACGGCCGTCGGGGGTGACCTCGATCTCGTGTGGGCGCTCGCCCAGCGGGAGCTTGAGGCGAATGCGGCCGCCCGGCTCGAGCATCGCCAGCTGCCCGCCTTCCTCGACCGACAGCACGCAGAATGACGATGGCGGGGACCCGCGCGAGGCGGCGGCGGGGACGGCCAACAGGAGCATGAGCGGAATCACGGCCAGGGTTCGGCGTGTGCGGTTCGTCAACCTGAAAGCCATTGGTACCTCCGTCATTGATTGGGCAGAGTCGCAGCCGGAGCCCTGCTTAGCAATGGGAGGTGATGCGGCTCAAAACCCGATCGAGGCCGAGGCGACCACGCCCGGCCCCTTGTCGCGCCTGGCGAGGCCGACGGCGGCGGCGTTTGGGTTGGAGATGTTGGTGTCGACGTAGGCGAGGGTGAGGGTGGTCTTGCCGACGGTGGCCTGGGCGCCGGCCGACCAGTCGAGGTAGCCGCCGCCGGGGCTGAGGGTTGAGCGGCCGTGCGAGCGGCCGGCGTGGGCGGTGAGGGTCAGCGGGGTGCGCGCGACCGGCACCGCAAGGTCGAGCGCGGTGTAGAGGTTGGCATGGCCGATGGCCGCTTGCCCGGGCGCATAGGCAAGGCTGATTTTGGCGCTGGCCGGGCCGACCGGGGCGGTCGCGCTGGCGTAGGGTTCGAAGAATTCGGACGGGGCGCCCTTGCTGCCGGGGTAGGCGTAATAAAGCAGCCCGCCGTCGAGCGCGGCCTTGCCGACGGTGGTGCCGTAGCCGGCGGTCAGGTCGAGCTCGAGGTGCGAACCGCCGAGCACACCGAAGCCGTCAAGGCTGGAGCCCCACACGCCGACGTAAAAGCCGGAGCGATGGCTTAGCGAGACATTCCCCTGGAGCGCGGGGTGGTGGTCGGACAGCGAAATGCCGCGGAAGCGATAGTCGCTGACCAATGCGGCGCCGCCATGGAGGGTGAAGTCCGGCGCGGTTGCCGCCGCCGCGGGAGGGCCTTCAGCCGCTGCGGGGGCGCACGGAAGAAGAGCCGCCGCGGCGGCGACGAGGGCATGGCGAGCCATGGCCTATAGCTCGACCTGGCTGCCGAGTTCGACGACGCGGTTGGTTGGAAGCTTGAAGAATTCCATCGCGCTTTCGGAGCTTTTGAGCATCGCCGCGAACAATCGCTCGCGCCATAGCGCCATGCCCGGGTGGCGCGAGGCGATGAGTTTCTGACGGCCGAGGAAGAAACTGGTGTTCATCATGCTGAACGCCGGGCCGCAATGCTCCATGCGGGCGAGGTCGCGGGGGATGTCGACCTCCTCCATGAAGCCATAATGGAGGATGACCCGGTAGAAGCCGTTGCCCGCGTCCTTGACGTCGAGCCGCTGGGACGCGTCGACGTAGGGCACCTGCTCGACCTTGACGGTGAGGATCAGCACCCGCTCGTGGAGCACCTGGTTGTGCTTGATATTGTGGAGCAGCGCGGTCGGGATGGTCTCGGGCGAGGAGGACAGGAACACCGCCGTGCCGCGCACCCGGTGCATCGTCGAGGCGGTCGACTTGATGAACACCGGCAGCGGCATGGCGCCCTCGGCGAGCCGCTCGCGCAGCAGCTTCCGGCCGGTCGCCCAGGTGGTCAGCACGGTGAAGATGATTCCGGCGACGAGCAACGGGAACCAGCCGCCGTCGGGGATCTTGGTCAGGTTCGAGGCGAAGTAAGCGCCGTCGATGACCAGGAACAGGCCGACGATCCCGCCGGCCAGGATGCGGTTCCACTTCCACACCTGGAACAGCAGGACGGCGAGCATGCAGGTGGTGAGGAACATCGTCCCGGTGACCGCGATGCCGTAGGCCGAAGCGAGGTTGGTCGATTGCTTGAAGGTGACGATCAGCAGCACGACCAGCGCCAGCAGCGCCCAGTTGACCGCCGGAATGTAGATCTGGCCGAGCGCCTTGGCGCTGGTGTGGCGGATCTTGAGGCGCGGCAGGAAGCCCAGCTGAATCGCCTGGTGGGTGACCGAAAAAGCGCCCGAGATGACCGCCTGGCTGGCGATGATGGTGGCCAGAGTGGCGACGATCACCAGCGGCAGGCGGGCCCATTCGGGGGCCATCAGGAAGAACGGATTCTGCACCGCTTCGGGATGCGACAGCAGCAATGCACCCTGGCCCATGTAGTTGAGCAACAGGCAGGGGAAGGCGACGACCAGCCACGCCGCGGCGATCGGGCGGCGGCCGAAATGGCCCATGTCGGCGTAAAGTGCCTCGGCGCCGGTCACCGCCAGCACGACCGAGCCCAAAGCGAGGAAGGCAAGCTTGGGATCGAGCAGGAAGAAGCGCGCACCCCACACCGGGTTGAGCGATCCGAGGATTTCGGGATGGGCGGCGATGTTGGTCACGCCGAGCACCGCGAGCGCGGCGAAATAGACCAGCACGACCGGGCCGAACAGCACGCCGACCTTGGCCGTGCCGCGCGCCTGGATGAGGAACAGGCCGAACAGGATGCCGATCGAGATTGGCACCACCAAGGGCTGCAGCCCGGCCTCGACCACGGTCAGCCCTTCGACCGCCGACAGCACCGAGATCGCCGGGGTGATGATGGCGTCGCCATAGAACAGAGCAGTGGCGAGCACCCCGAGCATGACCAGGCCCTTGGTCCAGCGCCGCTGCGGCAGGCTGCGCGAGAGCAAGGACAGCAAGGCGAACGAGCCGCCCTCGCCGTGATTGTCGGCGCGCATCGCGATGAGGACGTATTTGACGGTGACGATCATCATCAGCGTCCAGAACACCAGCGACAGCACGCCGTAGATATGCAGCGGATCGACCGCCAGCGGGTGCGGCCCGACGAAGCTTTCCTTGAGCGCGTAGAGCGGCGAGGTGCCGATATCGCCGAACACGATGCCGAGCGCGCCCAGCGCCAGCAGCGGCAGGCGGCCTTGCGGCGTATGGTCTTCGGGATCGACCGAAGTGGCGGAACGGGGCGCGGCGGTGCCGGCGACGGGGGCAGCTTGGTTCATCAAACCCATGTGGCGTGGCCCGGCATAAAGATTCCATGTGGAAAATGCTGCACCGCCGCATGAAGCGCATAGGGATTGGCCCGACCCCCTCGACGCGCGGCGCCGGCGGGCGCAACACCGGCGGCATGACAAAGCCATTCCCGAGCCTGGCCGCCGCAGGCGTCCCCGCCGACCTCACCGAGCGCCGGACCGGCGCGGCGGTGTTGCGGATCCTCCTCGAAACGCTGGCGATGGTCGGCGCGGCGACGCTCGCCGGGCTGGTCATCGCTCCGCGCTGGGGGACGCTGGCGGTCGATATGCTGTACCTGCCGCCGGTGCTGGCGGCGGCGACATTGTTCGGCCTGCGCCCGGCGCTGCTGGCGGCGGTGGCCTCGGCGCTGGCCTATAATTTCTTTTTCACCGAACCGATCCACACCTTCCGCATCAGCCGGCCGGACGATCTCCTGACGGTCGCCATCCTGTTCCTGGTCGGGGTGGTGACGAGCCAGCTGGCGGCGCGGATGCGGGCGCAGGCGCGCGCCGCCTCCGACCACGCCGCGCGCAACGCCACCATCGCTGGGTTCGCCCGGCAATTGCTGTCCAGTTCGAGCGAGGAGGACATCGGCCGGGTCGCCACCCGCGAACTGGCGGCGCTGTTCCAGTGCAATGCCGTGCTGGTCGCCGGCACCGGCACGCCACAGATATTGGCGATGGCACCGCGCACCAGCCAGCTGACCCCGAGCGACCTGGCGGCGGCCGCGTTCGTGCTGGAGTCGGGCGAGCCGGCCGGGCGCGGCGCGGCGCGGATCGACCCGGCCGACTGGTTGTTCCTGCCGGTCAAGTCGGCGTCGCTGGTGCTGGCCGCGGTCGGGCTGGCGCGCGACGACGGCGCGCTGCCGGTGGCGCCGGGCCAGGAAGCGTTGCTGGCCAACCTGACCGACCAGATCGCTCTGGCGCTCGAGCGGGCGCGGCTGGAAGCGGAGACCCGCGGGCTGGCCGGCCTGCGCGAGCGCGACCGGTTGCGCGGCGCCTTGCTGTCGTCGGTCGGCCACGATCTGCGCACCCCGCTGACGGCGATCATCGCCTCGGCCAGCGAGCTGCGCCCAGAGGCGCCGGGCGACCGCGCTTTGGTCCAGACGATCGCCGCCGAGGCCTCGAAGCTCGAGCGCTATATCTCCAACCTGCTCGACATGGCGCGGGTCGAGGCCGGGGCGGTGCGGCTGAAGGTCGAGGCGGTCGACCTGGTCGATGCGGTGTCGGCGGCGCTGCGCGACCTCCATCATCTGCTCGACGGCCACGCGGTCGAGGTCGCGCTGCCCGCCGATCTGCCGTTGGTCCGGGCCGACCCGTCCTTGCTCCACCACTGCCTGATCAACCTGCTCGACAATGCCGGGCGGCACTCGGGGGCGGGCGCGCCGATCAGGATCAGCGGGCGGACCGACGGCGGCGGAGTCGCGCTAGCGATCGAGGACAGCGGCCGCGGCCTGCCCGACGGCGCGACGCCATTCGAGGCGTTCGAACGGATCGAAGGCTCCGACCAGACCGGCGGGGCGGGGCTCGGGCTGGCGATCGTCAAGGCGTTCGCCGAGGCGATGGGCGTCGAACCGACGGCGGGCCAGGGCGCGAGCGGCGGCGCGGCATTCACCTTGCACTTCCCGGCCGCGCTGATGATCGAACCGGCGGACAGCGCCGATGCCGGGTAACGCGCCCAAGATATTGGTCGTCGACGACGAACCGCAGATCCGCACCTTGCTGCGCGCAACGCTAGTGCGCGGCGGCTACCGGGTGGTCGAAGCGGGCTCGGCGCGCGAGGCGCTCAATGCGCGGGCGATCGACCGGCCCGACCTCGTCCTGCTCGACCTCGGCCTGCCCGACCGCGACGGGCTGGAGCTCGTCCAGGCGTTGAAGGGGGACGACAATCTGCGGGTGATCGTCGTCTCGGCGCGCGACCAGACCGAGCAGAAGGTCGCCGCCCTGGACCTTGGCGCGGACGATTATGTGACCAAGCCGTTCGACACCGAGGAATTGCTCGCACGGGTCCGGGCGACGCTCCGCCAGCGGCTGGCGTCGGAGGCCGAGCAGCAGCAGGTCGAGGCCGGCGACCTGACCATCGATTTGAGCCGGCGGACGGTCGAGCGGGCCGGCGCCGAGGTCCACCTCACGCCCAAGGAATGGATCGTGTTGGCCGAACTCGCCAAGCAGCCCGGGCGTGTGCTGACCCACACCCATCTGCTGCGCGCGGCGTGGGGGCCGGCCCACGAAGGCCAGACCGAATACCTCCGCGTCGTCGTCCGCGCGCTTCGCCAGAAGGTCGAGCCGGTGCCGTCGGAGCCGAAGCTGATCCTGAACGAGCCGGGAGTGGGCTATCGGCTGATCGTGCCCAAGGACTGAGCTTGACTCTCCATTAGTTATTGCTAAATTAGCATAATCTTATGGAGAATCCGGTGCAACTTGCCTTTCCTGCCCAGTTTGCCGCCCAGGCCGGCGAAGCCTCCGCGCTGTTGAAGGCGCTTGCCAACGAGACCCGGCTGCTCGTGCTGTGCCATCTGGCGGCCGAGGGGGAGCTGTCGGTCGGTGGCCTGCTCGAGCGGGTCGAGCTTAGCCAATCGGCCTTGTCGCAGCACCTTGCCCGCCTGCGGGACGAGGGGCTGGTGGCGACCCGCAAGGAAGCTCAGACCGTGTTTTACCGGGTGTGCGATCCGCGCGCCGGCCAGTTGCTCGCCCTCCTCCACGATCTGTTCTGCCCCGACCTGGGCAAAGGAGACTGACGATGACCGAAGACCGCAACCTCGGGCGCGCAATCGCGCAGGTCGACGCCGTGGGCCGCGGGGAATTGCGGGCGCCCGCGGTGCGCAGCTTCTTTGATGAGGCGACCTTCACCGCCAGCTATCTGGTCCACGACCCGGTCACGAAGAAAGCCGCGGTAATCGACAGCGTGCTCGACTTCGACCAGGCGTCGGGGCGCACCAGCTGCGGATCGGCCGACCGCATCCTCGCCGTCGTCGAGGCCGAAGGGCTGGCCGTCGAATGGCTGATCGAGACGCACGCCCATGCCGACCATCTGTCGGCCGCGCCCTTCCTGCAGGAAAAGCTGGGCGGCAAGCTCGCCATCGGGGCCGAGATCGTCCGCGTTCAGCAGGTCTTCGGCAAGGTGTTCAACGAAGGCACCCGCTTCGCCCGCGACGGGTCGCAGTTCGACCGGCTGCTGGTCGACGGCGACACGCTGATGATCGGCGAGATACCGTTGATCGCGCTTCACGTCCCCGGCCACACCCCGGCCGACATGGCCTATGTCGTCGGCGACGCCGTGTTCGTCGGCGATACGATGTTCATGCCCGATTATGGATCGGCGAGGGCCGACTTCCCCGGCGGCGACGCGCGCCAGCTGTACCGGTCGGTGCGGCGGCTGATGAAGCTGCCCGATGCGACGCGGGTGTTCCTGTGCCACGATTACAAGGCGCCGGGCCGCGACGATTATGCGTGGGAAACGACGATGCTGGCGGAGCGGACCGCCAACGTCCACCTCCACGACGGCGTCAGTGAAGACGCGTTCGCGGCGATGCGGACCGCGCGCGACAAGACGCTGGCGATGCCGCGGCTGATCCTGCCGTCGATCCAGGTCAACATGCGCGGCGGGCGGATGCCCGAGGCCGACGACAATGGCGTCAGCTACCTCAAACTGCCGATCAACCAGCTGTGACGATCGCCGGCCTCGCACCGCTCGCGCCAAGCTACCCGATCGCCGGCGGCTTGCTGATCGGCCTGGCGGCGGCCGCCTTGCTGTTGCTCACCGGGCGCATCGCAGGGGTTAGCGGCATGGCCGCGACCGCGACGCGCATCGGATCGGGCGGCACGCCATGGCCGATGGCCGCCGCGTTCATCATCGGGCTGCCGATCGGCGCGGCGCTGGTCGCGGCGCTGGTCCGGCGGCCCGACCTGGGCGTGACCGGATCGGTGCCGCTGATCCTTGCCGGGGGGCTGCTCGTCGGCTTCGGCACCCGGCTCGGCAATGGCTGCACCAGCGGGCATGGCGTGTGCGGGGTCGCCCGCCTGTCGCCGCGCTCGATTGCCGCGACCTTTGTGTTCATGGCGGCCGGCATCGGGTTGGTGTTCGTCGTTCGCCACGTGATCGGCGGCGCGCATGCGTAGCTGGCTGCCCGGCGTCGCCGTCGGCGTCCTGTTCGGCGCGGGCTTGGCCCTGTCCGACATGGTCAATCCGGCGCGGGTCCAGGCGTTTCTCGACGTCGCCGGAAAGTGGGACCCGACATTGCTGTGGGTGATGGCCGCCGCCATCCCGCCGTCCGCCGCCGCTTATGCGCTCAGCCGCCGCATGGCACGGCCGCTGCTGGGGCAAAGCTTCGCCATCCCCGCCAGCCGCACGGTCGATCCGCGGCTGATGACCGGCGCGGCGCTGTTCGGGGCGGGATGGGGCCTGGTCGGCTACTGCCCCGGCCCGGCCATCGCCGGCCTCGCACTCGGTGGCTGGCAGCCGTGGTTGTTCGTGGTCGCGATGCTCGGCGGGATGCTCGTTCACCGCTTCGCCAGCGGGACCCCCTCAACCGATCAGCAGGAGTAGATGATGACTGTCGAACAGCTCACCCCGGACTATGCGGTCAGGCCGCAGATCGCGCTCGATGAGATCGCGGGCCTCGCCGCCGCGGGCTATAAGGGGATCGTCAATGCGCGTCCCGACGGCGAAGAGCCGGGCCAGCCAACGTCCAGCGAGATCGAGGCGGAGGCCAGGCGCCATGGGCTCGCTTATTGGCACATCCCGGTGGTCGCCGGAGCACCGACCGAGGAGCAGGCGCGGGCGCTTGACCAGGCGCTGGCCGAGGCGGGCGGGCCGTTGGTCGGGTATTGCAAGTCGGGCAACCGCGCCGGCAATTTGTGGAAGCTCGCCCGGACGCTCGACGGATCGTCATGCTGACCACGGTCCAATATCTCCTCGGCGGCGCGTCGGGGGTGCTGGTCGGGTTCGTGCTCGGGTTGGTCGGCGGCGGCGGGTCGATCCTGGCGGTGCCGCTGATGGTCTATCTGGTCGGCGTGCGCGATCCGCACGTGGCGATCGGCACCAGCGCGCTGGCGGTCGCCATCAACGCCGCCACCGGGCTTGCCAACCATGCCCGCAAGGGGACCGTCAAATGGCGTTGCGCTTTGGTGTTCGCCGCATCCGGGATCGCCGGGGCGCTCGGCGGGTCGACGCTGGGCAAGCTGGTCGACGGCCACAAATTGCTGTTCCTGTTCGCCATCGTCATGGTCGTGGTTGGGGTGTTGATGCTGCGCCGCCGCGACCAGGCTGGCGACGCCTCGGTCAAGCTGGGCCGCGACAATGCCCCCAAGCTTGTCGCCTTCGGCCTCGGCACCGGGGCGTTTTCGGGGTTTTTCGGGATCGGCGGCGGGTTCCTCATCGTCCCCGGGCTGATCGCCGCGACCGGCATGCCGATGATCAATGCGGTCGGCTCCTCGCTGGTCGCGGTCACCGCGTTCGGGCTGACCACCGCCGCCAATTACGCCTGGTCGGGGCTGGTCGACTGGCCGCTGGCGCTGGCGTTCATCGTCGGCGGGTTCGGCGGAAGCTATCTCGGTACGCGGCTGGCCGGGCAATTGGCGGAGACCAAGGGCCGGCTGACGATCGTGTTCGCGGGGCTGATCTTCGTCGTCGCCGCCTACATGCTGTGGAAAAGCTGGGCGGCGTTCTAAAGCGCTACTTCTTCGTCGCTTCGAACACGCCGTCCCATTCGGGCGAAGGCGGGTTGGCGATGAACGCGGCGATGCGGTCGCGGTAAAGCATCAGCAGGGTGGTGAGGCCGAATTCGGAGGCGGCGACTTCATTGGCTTCGGCCAGCCGCGCCGCTTCGTCCCACTGGCGTTCGTGGTAAGCGTCAAGCATCGCCTGATGGTCGCGGGCGAAGGCCTGGAACTGCTCGTCGCCGGCCAGGGTCTCGTCGCCGAGCATGGCGTGTATCGTCTCCGGCGCGGCGCGGCCGACGACCCGCATCCGGTCGATCATCACCGACGCGAAGCCGGGCAGGTTGCGCTGAAGGTCCGAACCCATGATGATCCCGACGCCGTAATATTTGGTCATGCCTTCAAGCCGCGAGGCGAGGTTCACCGAATCGCCGATCAAGGAGTAGGACAGGCGCTTTTCCGAGCCGATGTTGCCGACACAGCAGGGACCCGAATTGAGGCCGACGCCGACCTTGACCTTGCCCGGCCAGCTGCCGTCGCCACGCGCCTCCATCTCGGCGTTGAGGGTGGTCAGCCGCGCCTGCATCGCGAGGCCGGCGCGGGCGGCGTTCTGGTGATGGTCGGGGTCGTCGAGCGGGGCGTTCCAGAAGGCCAGCACGGCGTCGCCGATATATTTGTCGATGGTCGCCTTGTGGGCCAGCAACAGGTCGGTCATCGGCGTCAGGAAGCGGACGAGGAAGCTGATCGTCTGGTTCGGGGTCATCCGCTCGGAAATGCGCGAGAAGGAGCGGATGTCGCAGAACAGGACGCTCATGTCGCGTTCCTCGCCGCCAAGCTCCAACCGGCTGGGATCGTCGGCGATGCGCTTGACCAGTTCGGGCGACAGATAGCGGTCAAAGGCGTGGTGGATGTAGGCGCGCTGGCGTTCCTCGCGCCAGAAGGTCAGCACGGTCGAGACGAGGTAGCCGGCGGCGACGCCGAGCATTGGCCACGCCGGGTCGAGCAGGAAATGCCGCGCGCTGAAGGCATACCAGCTGCCGCCGACGAACGAGGCCATGGCGAGCGCGCCGACCACCGCGCCGCGCACCGCGCCGATCCGCGGCAAGGCCAGCACCAGCCCGGTGCCGACGACCAATAACAGCACCAGCTCAAGCCCCTTGGCCCAATCGGGGCGGACGAGGAAATGGCCGAGGATCATCTGCTCGGCCGCCTGGGCGTGGATCATGACGCCGAGCTCGCGGTCCTGGACCGGGGTCGAGACGAGATCGCGCAGGCCGATCGCACCGGCCCCGACGAACACGATCTGCCCGCCGAACAGCTTCGCCATCTCCTCGGGCGGGAGGCTGCCGTCGAGGATCTTCCAAGCCGGCACCACGCGGGCCGGGACCGGCACGGTGTAATGCATCCACAATTCGCCGGCCGGGGTGGTCGGGACTTCGAACTGCCCGACCTTGACCGAGACGACATCGCCGGCGCCGCCGAACTCGCCGCTGCTGTCGCTGGTCTTGATGACGACCGAGCCGGCGCCCTGGGCGACGCGCAGCGCGTCGAGCGACAGCGACGGCAGGATGGTGTCGCCATTGCGGGCCAGCAACGGCGCCTTGCGGATGATCGCGTCGCTGTCCCCGGCGATGCTGACGAAGCCGTTGCCGGTCGCCGCCAGCTCCAGCGCGGGCAGCGGGGCAATGACGTCGCTGAAGCGGGTGAGGCGGGTTGGCGGGGTGCCTGCGACCGCGAATCCGGCCTTGGGCTCGATCGTGCGGTGGCCCTCGTCATGGGTAAGGAAGAAGCCGTCGACCACCGGCGCCTGGGCGAAGGCGGCGGCGAGCAACGCGTCATTGTCGGGCAATCGCGCCAGCATCGCCCGCGTCGCCGGATCGAGCGCGAGCCGCTGGGCGAGCCGCGGCGGCGACGTCCGGTCGGCCTCAGAGAAAACGATGTCATAGGCGATCGCCGAGGCGCCGGCGGTACCCAGCGCCTGGGTCAGCCGGGCAATGTCGGTGCGCGGCCACGGCCATTGGCCGAAGCGGCGGATGGTTTCCTCGTCGATATCGACGACCCGAACCGGTGCTTCCTCATAGCGCCGCGGCGCCATCCGCTGATAGGCGTCGAAGGTCAGCAGCCCGGCCCGCTCCATCGCCGGCCCGATGATCGGCAGTGGCACCACAGAGAGCAAGGCGACCAGCAGGATCGCGGCGATGCCGGGGAGATAGGCGAAGCGCCTCGACTGGCCGTGCCTGTTGCTCGTCGCCAAACTCGCCACCCCTCATTGCCAACGCCGCTACAACCTCTAGCATTGATCCAACCGGCAATCGACGCGGTCCGTCAAGGGTTCGAGTCGCGGCAGACGGGGGTGTACGGTGGGGCAAATTCGCATTGATCTGATGGTGGCGGCCGTGTGCCTGGGCGCGGGCCTGGCCGCGCCGGCGCTGGCGCAGCAGGATAATGAGCAGGCGATCGACGCGCTGATCGACGAATCATCCCCCGCCAACGCCGTCCCGACGGCCCGCGCGCAGACCGCCGCTGGCGATCTGATGGGCGCGGCGGCAACGCTCGAGCGGGCGCTGCTGGCCGATCCCAACGCCAATGACGCGCGGCTGCTCTATGCCGCGACCTTGTGCCGGCTGGGCGATGCGCAGGGCGCGCGGATCGAGATCGGCAAGCTCAACCGCCAGGATTTCGCCGACGCCGCCTGGGCCGAGACGCAGTCTGCGTGCGGCGGCGATGTCGCCCGCCCGGCGCCCCCGCCCGAAGAGGCCGGATCGCGGCACACCGGGGAAGCTTATGCCGGCATCGCCTATGACAGCGACGCGCGCGGCGCCATCGCGCTGCAGATCGAAGGCGGCTTCACCCCGGTCGTGCGCGACGACGGGCTGTCGGCGATCGCCGGGCTGCGGCTGGCGATGCGCTCGGCCGGCTACGGCGGGCGCGGCGGACTTTATGGCTCGCTCAACGTCTCGGCCAAGCACGACATCAGCGGCCCGTCGCTCAATTACCAGGTCGGCGAATTGCGCGCCGGCCTTGGCCGCGACCATGGCAATATGGGCTTCGGCATCGGCGGCGTGGTTCGCCAGATCCGCTTGTCGGGCAACCCCTATGTGATGGAAATCGGCGGGCAGGGGGAGCTGTTGTTCGGCAATCCCGATGCCACCCGCTTCAGGCTGCGCGGCGAGGCGGTCGACCAGAATTACCAGCGCGGCTACCCCGGCGACCCGGCCGACGGCATGCGCTACGATCTCTCGGCGGCGGTCGAGGCGCGGCTGGCGGGGCGCGGCTGGGCCTCGCTCGGGGTCGGCGGCGAGGTCAAGGACGCCGACCGGCGCGACCTTGGCTATCGCGGCGCGCGCCTGTTCGGGGTCGTCCAGATGCCGGTCGGCGGCCATGGCCAGTACGCCAACCTGTCGGGCACGCTGCGGCGCATCAATTTCCAGGACAACCCGCCGTTCCCCGACCGCAAGGACACGCGCGCCTTCGCCCGCGCCGCGTACGGGGTGCCGTTGTTCCGCCCGATCGTGCTGGAAGGCGGCGTCAGCTACACGTCGCGTATCTCCAAGCTGAGGAGTACGACGCCGTATTCCTTGTTCGGCGACATCGCCGATTATCACAGCGTCGGCGGTGACATGCGGCTGCTGTGGAAATTTTAGGGCTGGCCGACTGAAGGATCGAAACGATGGGAAAACTGATCAGGACGGCAGTCTTCGCGGCGCTCGTGACGAGCAGCGCGCTGGCCTCGGCCCAGGCGGTCGGCATCAACGCCGCGATCCGCAACACGGTGACGATGAAGACCCGGTCCGACACCGCCCCGCGCCCGGCGGTGCTCAAGGAGCGCGTCTCGCTCGGCGACCAGATCCGCACCGCCAACGCGTCGGTGCTGCAGGTGGTGCTGCTCGACCGCACCAACTTCACCGTCGGCGCCAATGCGCGGGTGACGATCGACCGCTTCGTCTATGACCCGTCGCGCAGCGCCAGCGCGGTCGGTGCCTCGGTCGCGCGCGGGGCGTTCCGTTTCATCTCGGCGAAATCGCTGCACAACATGCCGGGCCAGACCGCGGTCCGCACACCGGTCGCCTCGATCGGCGTGCGCGGCACCATCTTCGAAGGCGTGGTCGGCCCCGACGCGGTGCGGATCGCGCTGGGCGAGGCCGGCGCCGGCGGCAAAAGCGGCGACAATGACAGCGCCACCCTGGTCGTGTTGCGCGGCCCCGGCGAGGGCGTCCCGGGCGAGACTCCCGGCGCCATCGACGTCACCGCCGACGGCCAGACGATAGCGGTCGAGCATCCCGGCCTGGCGCTGTACATCCCCGGCCCGCACCAGCCGCCGATCGGGCCGTTCAAGCTGTCCGACAAGGGCCTGCTGGCGCTCGACGACCTGCTCCGCACGACGCCCGACACCAAGCCCGGCGGCAACGGCATCGACCCGCAGGGCAATCCGATCACCGACACCACCCTGGAAACCGCCCCGCCGCCCAACCGCGGGAATTAGGCCGCACCGGCACCGCGGGCCAGCGCCTCGCCCATCAGGCGGCGGATCAGTTCGATCGCCTTGAGCGGGCGGATCATGACCTTGAAGCGGGCGATGCGCTCGCCGTCGGCGGTGAAGTGGATGATGTCGACGCCATTGATGGCGATGCCGTCGATCTCGGTCTCGAACTCGAGCACCGCGCCGTCCGCATTGAGCCACTCGCCGGTGTAGCGGAAGGCCGGGCTGCCGAGCACCTGCATCGCCCCAGCAAGGTAGCGGGCGACGAGCGGGCGCCCTGCCTGCGGGCGATGCACCACCGGGCTGTCGAAGACGGCGTCGGGGTCGATCAGGTCGTGGAGCCGCGCCACATCCTTCGACGCGGCGAAATCGTACCAGCCCGCCAGCGCCCCCATCGATTCCTCCATTGCATCCGGCGCTTCGCATAACATATCGCACGCGCGGAATCCGCGGCAGAAACACGGAGGAATTCCTTATGGCCACCACGCTCACCCGCCCGTTCGGCGCCGACAGCACCACCGACGAGGTGCTCGACGGGATCGACCTTGCCGGCAAACGGGTGCTCGTCACCGGCGCCTCGGCCGGGCTTGGGGTCGAGACCGTTCGCGCCCTCGCGGCGCACGGCGCGGCTCTCGTCGGCACCGCGCGCGACCTGGCCAAGGCGGAGCGGGCGACCGCCGCGATCCGCGAAGCGGGGCTCGGTTCGCTTGAGCTGGTCGAGCTCGATCTCGCCTCGCTCGCCAGCGTCCGCGCCGCGACCGACGCGCTTCTCGCCAAGGGCGACCGGTTCGACCTGGTGATCGCCAACGCCGGGGTCATGGCGACCCCGCAGGGCAAGACCGTCGACGGGTTCGAGACGCAGTTCGGCACCAACCACCTGGGCCACTTCCTGTTCGTCAACCGAATCGCCCCGCTGATCGCCGACGGCGGGCGCGTGGTAATCCTTGCTTCGGCAGGGCACCGCTATGCCGATGTCGATCTCGACGACCCCAATTTCGAGCGGACCGACTATGCCCCGTTCGTCGCTTACGGCCGTTCGAAGACCGCCAATATCCTGTTTGCGGTCGAGCTTGACCGACGCCTGCGCGGGCGCGGCATCCGCGCCACCGCGGTTCACCCGGGCGGTATCGATACCGAACTTGGCCGCCACATGAGCGAGGAGGTGCGCCAAGGACTGATCGCGCGGATCACCGCCGACCAGCTGGCGCGCGGCGAGGAGCCGTTCCGTTACAAGACGGTGCCTCAGGGCGCGGCGACCAGCGTGTGGGCCGGCGTGGTGGCGCCGGGAGACGCGGTCGGCGGCCATTATTGCGAAGATTGCCACGTTGCAGAGATTGCCGCTGAGCCAGGCGTTCGTAGCGGGGTCCAGCCCTACGCGCTCGACCCCGAGCGGGCCAAGGCGCTGTGGGCGCTCAGCGAGCGGATGGTCGGCGAGATCTTCTAACGCGGCGCGGCTTGCTCTTGGTCGGCGGCGTCGCGTTCGGCGCCGTGCTGGGCGTCGAGCGCGGTCCAGATGGCGGAGACGACGACAGACCCTTCGCCGACCGACGAGGCCACGCGCTTGACCGATCCGGCGCGGACGTCGCCGACCGCCCAGATGCGCGGGTGCGACGTGGCGAAGGTCGAGACGCCGTCGACCTCGCGGCCGGTGCGGATGAAGCCCTTGCCGTCGAGTTCGACCAGCCCCGACAGCCAGTCGCTGTTGGGCGCCGCGCCGGCCATGATGAACAACGCCTGCGTCGAGATTTCGCGGGCCTCGCGGTTCTCCTCGATGGTGACGGCGCGCAGATGCTCGTCCCCGTCGAGCGCCTTGATCTCGGCGCGGTAATGGATGGTGATGCGGGGGTCGGCCTCAAGCCGGCTGCGGAGGTAGTCGCTCATCGAATCCGCAAGGCTTTTGCCGCGCACCAGCAAATGCACGTGGCTGGCCGACCGCGACAGATACATCGCCGCCTGGCCGGCCGAATTGCCGCCGCCGACGATCACCGCCTCGGTCTTGCGGCAGAAGCGCGATTCCATCTCTGTCGCGGCGTAATAAACGCCGGCGCCCTCGAAACGCTCGATCCCGGGCAGCGGCAGGCGGCGATACTGTACGCCGGTGGCGATCAGCACCGCGCGGGCGCAGATCTTGAGGTCGCCGTCGAGCGTTGCAGACAGGCTGCCGTCGCCATTGTCGCTGAGCGCCGTGACCCGGCGCGGCATGGCGAAGCGCGCACCGAACTTCATCGCCTGGACCTGCCCGCGGAACACCAGATCTGCGCCCGAAATGCCGGTCGGGAAGCCCATGTAATTCTCGATCCGGCTCGACGTCCCGGCCTGGCCGCCGATCGACAGATCCTCGATCACCAAAGCGGTCAGGCCTTCCGCCCCGGCATAGACCGCCGCGGCCACGCCGGCGGGGCCGCCGCCGACGATCAGCAGGTCGACGTCGTCGGCATCGCCGGGGTTCAAGTCGAGGCCGATCTTCTGCGCCACCTTGAGCGGGGTCGGGTCGTCGATCAGTTCGCCCTTGCCGAAGATCACCGCGGGGCCACCGGAATCGATGCTGCAGCCCAGTGCCGCTTCGTCGGCTTCGGGGCTGCCGAGGTCGAGCGACTGGAATGGCACGCGGTTGCGGCTGGCGAACACCGCCACCGCCTGCACCGCGGGGTCCTCCTCGGCGCCGATCAGCACCAATGCGCTGTCGCCCTCCTCGAACTGGCGGCGGCGGCGGGCGGTGAACACCGTCAGGATGATGTCCGACATTTCGGGCACGTTGGCCATCAGTCCAAACATCGCCTCGCGCTCGACCTCGATCGCACGGGTGGCGACGCAAGCGCGCATCGGCAACGTGAAATTGCCGCCGGCGAGAAAGCTGATTTCGCCGACGAATTGCCCCGGGCCGATGGCGCTGGGGACATAGCGTTCGCCGCTATAGGCGTCGACCAGCTCGATCTCGCCCTCCTCGACATAGATGAAGCGGTCCATCGGCGACCCGGCCTCGGCGACCATCTCGCCCGCCGCATAGTGGCGCTCGCTGCCGATCGCCCGCAATGCCTCGACATGCTCGGGCTCGAGCGGCGTCCGCGGCATCACCTTCAAGTCGCCCGCAATCGATTCCATGCCCAGTCGCCTTATCGCCGAGCCGCCTAGATAGGATTTCGCCGGCATAAGTGAAGCCATGGCCGCACTTGCGTCGACTGTATTCGTGACATAACACAGTCCGCATATTGGGGGCGGCCATGGATATCGATCGACGCTCGTTGCTTGCTGGCGGAGGATTGATTTTAGCAGGGGCGTTCACACCGGCGTGGGCGAGTGATCTCGAAGGCACTGCGTTACGTGCCGCCATGATCGGCAAAGCAGCAAGGGCTGCGCTTGCGACCGGTGCCGCGCCCGGTCTGGCGGTGGCGGTGGCCGAGCAAGGAAAGCTGCTGCTTGCACGCGGTTTCGGTGCGGCAAACCTTGAGACTTCGACTATCGTGGCGCCGGATTCGGTGTTCCGCATTGGCTCGCTTTCCAAGCAATTCACGGCGGCGGCGGCGCTGAAGCTGGCTGCGGCTGGAAAGCTCGATCTCGACTCGCCAGTCGATAAATTGTTGCCAGCTTTCGCCGGGAAGCCGGCGTTCAGTTTGCGCGAAGCGATGCATCATACGGCCGGACTGCACAGCGACGAAGGCGGAGCGCTACCCGACGACGGCAAACCGATCAGCCAGGTCCGGCTGGCCGAGGCGATTGCGGCCCAGCATCAATTGACCGATTTCGCTCCCGGTACCGCGTGGCTTTACAGCAATGCCAATTACATCGTCCTTGGCGCGGCGATCGAGGTGGCCGCCCGGATGCCGTTCGACGCGGCGATGAAGGACTTGCTGTTTCGCCCCCTGGGCCTTGCTTCGACCGCCGTGGATCGGGCCGACGAAGTCGTCGCGCGTCGGGTCAGCGGCTACACGCCCGACGATAAGGCAACTCCGCCGGGCTGGGCCAATGCCGCGTGGCTCGATATCTGGCAGGCCGGCGGCGCTGGCGCGATCCGCTCTACCGTGGGCGACCTCGCCCGTTGGCATCAAGCCTTGCTCGGCGGCAAAATTGTCGATCGATCCGCATTGCTCGCGCCCGGACGGCTCCGCGATGGGCGTCTCTCCGGCGCCAACCGCTTCTCCCCCGAAGACGCCCATTATGGCGACGTCCAATACGCCGGAGGTCTGCTGGTGACACCCGCCAGCAAGTCCCCGCGAGTGGTCCAGCATTATGGATTCATCAGCGGATTTTCGGCGCTTCTGGAAACCGAGCTCGATCGCATGCGGACATTGGTCGTCTTGCTCAATTGCGATCCGGGTCCGAAGCTGCCGTTCCACGCCTTGCGCCAGGCCGCCTTCGGCTAGCAGCTAGCGCAGCGGCGCCTTCGAACAAAAAAAGCGGCCCCGAAGGACCGCCTCTTTGAGAAGCCGAATGCGACGGCGCGCCTTACTTGACCCGTTCGACCTGCTCGAACTCGAGCTCGACCGGGGTGGCGCGGCCGAAGATGGAGACGCTGACCTTGACCCGGCTGCGGTCGAAATCGAGTTCCTCGACGATGCCGTTGAAGCTCGCGAACGGCCCGTCGAGCACCTTGACCGCGTCGCCGATCTCGTAATCGACCTTGACCTTCGTCTTGGGCGCGGCGGCTGCGGCTTCTTCCTTGGTGTTGAGGATGCGCGCGGCCTCGGCCTCGGTGATCGGCTGCGGTTTGCCGTTGGGGCCGAGGAAGCCGGTCACCTTCGGGGTGTTCTTGACGAGGTGATAGACGTCGTCGTTCATGCCGAGCTTGGCGAGCACGTAGCCGGGGAAAAATTTGCGGTCGCTGGTGACCTTCTTGCCGCGGCGGATCTCGGTGACCTTTTCGGTTGGCACTTCGACCGCCTCGACAAGGCTCTCGAGCCCAAGGCGCTTGGCCTCCGACTGGATCGATTCGCGGACCTTGTTCTCGAAGCCCGAGTAAGCGTGGATGATATACCAGCGGGACATGTGTGTGACCTCGTTTAGCCGAGCAGGCCGAGCAGGAATTTGACGATCGCGCTGAAGCCCGAATCGACGCCGAAGAAGAAGATCGCGAGCAGGGTCGTCATGATCAGCACCATGATCGCGGTGGTGACCGTTTCCTTGCGGGTCGGCCATACGACCTTGGCCGTTTCGGCGCGGACCTGCCGGATGAATTCGCCTGGAGAAACCTTTGCCACTTGTCGCGTCGTCCTGTCGTTCAGCTTGCGGGCGGGCCGGGGATAGGCCCCTGACCCCAACCCGGCCGCCGGGCCGGGCGGGGAGTGGCTTCACTCCATGTCCGCATGGGGCCGCGACTTAGCGAGCGGGGGCGGGGTTTGCAATGGGGCTGTGGGGGTGGCTTGGCCGTCACAAGACTAAATCCCGTGACGTCGATGCCTCACTTCGGGCGTGGCAGGGGCAGGGGGACTCGAACCCACGACCCTCGGTTTTGGAGACCGATGCTCTACCAACTGAGCTATACCCCTACGCCGCCGCGCCGATTAGCCGGGGCGGGGGGAGTTCGCAAGGCTTGGGGCCGCGCCAAAGGCGGGCAGCCGACGCCTCTCCCTCAGGCGGCGACGTCGAACGGCTGGATTTCGCCCGAAAGGTAGAGGTTGCGCGCCTTGGTGCGGCTCAATTTGCCGGAGCTGGTGCGCGGCAGGCTGCGCGGGGGGATCAGTTCGACCACCGGCGAGATGCCGGTGATGGCGCGCACGCGCTCCTTGATGTCGTCGCGCAGGCGGCTGCGCTCGCCGGCGTCGCTGACCCGGCAATGGACCAGCACCGCGGGAGTTTCCTCGCCCGACGGGCCGGTGATGGCGAAGGCGGCGATGTCGCCCGACTTGAAGCCGGGCAATTGCTCGACCGCCCACTCGATGTCCTGCGGCCAATGGTTGCGGCCGTTGATGATGATCATGTCCTTGGCGCGGCCGACGATGAAGATGTAGCCGCCCGACAGATAGCCCATGTCGCCGGTGTCGAGCCA
>JBDSRV010000059.1:0-23128 GCA_039929125.1 Sphingomicrobium sp. | reverse complement strand
GGCGAATCACCCGGCAATCGCGATGGCGCGACTTCAGCGACTTCAGGGAATTGCGAATCTTCATGGCCGGGATGTGCCTTCGTTCAATCAAGTTTTAGGGCTGGAAAACCGGCGCCCACCTATGCGGGGGGGCCGGCAAAGTCAAGGACGGCGCTCGGCCCGCGGGGCACCCGGCGCATAAGCGTCGCCGAAATAGTCGCCGCGGTACCAGGCCGGGCGCCGTTCCTCATCGGCGAGGGCGCGCGAGATGCGGTAATTGAGCTCGGCATAGCGCGACGCCGACTGCCAATCGATCTTCTGCCCGAGGTCGTCGGCGGGCGAGTGATAGACCGAAGCCATGAAATGCTTCCACTGGACCTCCCCGCCATTGGCATAGCCGGTCATCAGCAGGATCGCGGGCACGCCGCGGGTGACGAAGCGGTAATGGTCGGAGCGGACGAAGATCGATTCCTCGGGCATCGGATCGGGCGAGACCTTGATGCCCATCGAGCGGCCGGCCGCGGCGACCGCCTCCGCGACGGTCGAATGGTCGGCGCCGAAGGCGGTGACGTCGGTGAACGGGTAGAGCAGCAACGGCATGTCGAGATCGACCAGCCCGACGATCGAGCGGGCCGGGACGGTCGGGTGGGCGGCGAAATAATCGGCGCCGAGCAAGCCGAGCTCCTCGCCCGTGTTGGCGATAAACAGCACGCTGCGGCGCGGCGGCTTGCCCGACGAGACGAACTTCTGCGCCGCCTCGATCATGGTCGCGACGCCGGCGGCATTGTCGAGCGCGCCATTGTTGATCGCATCCTCGCCCGGCCTGGCGTCGGGGCTGATGCCGAGATGGTCGAGATGGCCCATCAGCACGACATTCTCACTCGACAGGCGCGGGTCGTTGCCGGGCAGGCGGGCGATCACTTCGGGGCTCCGGAAATCTTCCCAGGCGCTGTCCGAATGGATCGACAGCTGCGGCTTCAAGGGGAAGCCGCGCGGGCGCTCGCCCCGGGCGGCGCGCGCCAGGATGTCGGGTAACGAGCCGCCGCCGGTGGCCACCAGCCGTTCGCCCATCGCCTTCGACGCCGACAGCCGGACGCGCATCCCGGGGACGTCGCCGCCCGCCTTGCCGGCCTGGTCGACCCAGTTGATCGTCGCGCGCTTCGAATAAAGGCTTTGCGGCGGCCCCCCTGCGCCCGGCGGCGGGCCGCGGCGGGCGCCAAGCTCGAGGATGCCGACCGCGCCATGGGCGGCGGCGCCCACTTCCTTGGTCGAGCCCAGATGCGCCGCGATTTCGGTCGGCAGGCCCGCAGGGGTCCCGCGCAGCACGACGACGATCTTGCCGCGGGCGTCGAGCCCGGCATAGTCGTCGACGCCCAGCGCCTTGTCGGACAGGCCGAAGCCGACGAACAGCATGCCGGCACGAAGGTCGCGGCTCTTCTCGGTCAGGCTGGGGCGGAGGCCGAGCTCATATTCGCTGACCGGGGCGGTCTTGCCGTCGAGGGTCATGGCGATCGACTGCTTGCCGTCGACCAGCCGGGCGCGGCGCAGCGGCACCCACTGATACCAGTCGCCCGCCTCGCCGCCGGGCTGGAGGCCCATCGCGCGAAACTGGCTGGCGACATAGGAAGCGGCGATTTCGTGCCCGCGGGTGCCGGTGCCGCGGCCTTCGAGCAGGTCGGAGGCGAGGAATTCGACGTGGCCGCGCACGCGGTCGGCGGCCGGATCGGCAACGGCGGCGGCCGAGATGCCGAGGGCGATGGGGAGCAACGCGAGGCGGGCAAGGTTCATGGCGGGTCGGCATCCTTGGGAAGGGCGAAGGCCGGTCGGGCGTTAACCCGGGCTTCGGCATTGCTGGCTAACGCAGCCGCCGCCCCAAGGCCAGACCAGCGCACCGCCGCTGGTCGAACGCTGGGGTTTCTAGATCGAAGCAGTGCGGCTATCAGGGCCGCCGATTAACCAACCTTGCATCGCTTAAAGGGTCTCATGAGCATTACGATTTCGAGCGCGTTCGACGCCGGCAACATCCGCGTCACCGGCCAGGACGGCGACACCATCTCCCTTGAGATCGTCAAGGATCATCTGAGCGATTTCCACCAGTGGTTTCACTTCCGCCTGGCCGGCGGCGGCGGGCGCGAAGTGACGCTCAACATCACCAATTGCGGCGAGGCCGCCTACCCCGCCGGCTGGCCCGATTACCGTGCCTGCCTGTCCCTGGACCGTGAGGATTGGGTGCGGATCCCCGGGACCAGCTATGCCGACGGGACGCTGACCATCCGCTTCACCCCCGAGACCGACCTGGTGTGGATCGCTTATTTCGCACCTTATTCGATGGAGCGGCACCACGACCTCATCTCGACCGTCGCGGCGCTGCCCGGGGTCGAATATATGAGCCTCGGCAAGAGCCTCGACGGGCAGGACATCGACTGCCTGACGATCGGCGAGGGGGAACTCATCGTGTGGCTCTACGCCCGCCAGCATCCCGGCGAGACGATGGCCGAATGGTGGATGGAAGGCGCGCTGGAGAAATTGACCGACCCCGACGACCCCGTCGCCCGGGTGCTGCGCCGCGACTGCCTGTTCCACATTGTCCCCAACATGAACCCCGACGGGTCGCGCCGCGGCCATTTGCGGACCAATGCGGCGGGCATCAACCTCAACCGCGAATGGCACGCGCCGAGCGCCGACAAGAGCCCCGAAGTGCTGTGCGTCCGTAACCGCATGGACGAGACCGGCGTCGACTTCGCGATGGACGTCCACGGCGACGAGGCGATCCCCGCCAACTTCCTCGCCGGGTTCGAGGGCATCCCTTCGCTGACCGAGCGGCAGACCGACTTGTTCAAGCGGTTCAGCGCCACGCTGGAGCGGGTGTCGCCCGATTTCCAGACCCGCCAGGGCTATGAAGTCCCGCCGCCGGGCCAGGCCAACATGTCGATGTCGACGACCCAGCTGGCCGAGCGATACGGCTGTGTGTCGATGACGCTGGAGATGCCGTTCAAGGACAATATCGACCTGCCCGACGAGGTTTATGGCTGGAGCCCCGAGCGCTCCAAATACCTGGCCGAAGCGTGCCTCGACGCGCTCCATGCGATGCTGCCCGAGCTCACGGCCCACAAGGCGGAAAAGGCGGCGCGGTAATGCCGACCCTGGTCCTGCTGCGCCATGGCCAGTCGCAGTGGAATCTGGAGAATCGCTTCACCGGCTGGTGGGACGTCGGGCTGACCGACAAGGGCATCGCCGAGGCCAAAGCGGCGGGCGCGATGCTGCGCGACAAGGGCTATGACATCGACCGCTGCTTCACCTCGGTGCAGTCGCGCGCGATCAAGACGTTGAACCTGCTGCTCGAGGAGATGGACCGGCAGTGGCTGCCGGTGACCAAGGACTGGCGATTGAACGAGCGCCATTACGGCGGGCTGACGGGCCTCAACAAGCGGGAGATGATCGAGCAGGTCGGCGAGGCCCAGGTCAAGATCTGGCGCCGGTCGTTCGACATCCCGCCGCCGCCGCTGCCCGACGACAGCCCCTACCAGCTGGCCGGCGACCGCCGCTATGCCGGCATCGCCATCCCCAATACCGAGAGCCTCAAGGACACCATCGCCCGGGTGCTGCCTTATTATGAGGCGGCGATCGCGCCGGCGCTGAAGCGCGGCGAGCGGGTGATCGTCGCCGCCCATGGCAATTCGCTGCGCGCGCTGGAAAAGCATCTGTCGAACATCGCCGACGCCGACATCGTCGGGCTCGAGATCCCGACCGGCCAGCCGATCGTCTATGAGCTGGATGCGGAGTTGCGAAAGGTCGAGCGCTACTACCTCAGCGAGCGTTAGGCGGCGGCCTTTACCCGGTACATCGCGCGGTCGGCGCGTTCGAGCACTGAGGCCGGCGTGTCGCCTTTCTCGATCAGCGTCACCCCGATCGCCACCGACAGCGGCATCGCCAGCCCGTCGAAGATGAAATCCTCACCAGCGATCTCGTTGATCAGCCGCTCGGCGGTTTCGAGTGCGCTGTCCTCGTCGGCATGGTCGAGCAGGACGCAGAATTCATCGCCGCCGAGCCGCGCCACGCAATCCATCGGCCGGGTGCCCGAGCGCAATTGCTCGGCGACGTGGATCAGCGCCGCGTCGCCGCCCGGATGGCCGAAGCTGTCGTTGAGGATCTTGAGGCCGTCGAGGTCGACGAACAGCATCGCCGACGGTTCGCCGCGGCGTTCGCAGCGGGCGATCAGTTTTTCGAGTTCGCGGAGCATGCCGCGTCGGTTGACCGCGGGCACTAGGGGGTCGTCGTGCGCCATCCGGTCGAGTTCCTCGACACGCGCCTCCAGCGCCGCGACCTGGCCGCGCAGCCGGACGACTTCCGCCATCAGCAGATCGGGATCGCGGCAATCGATTGCGTCGCCCACGCCTGTTCACTCCCCTTTTGCGACTCCCCGCATAATCGACTTTTGTGACGATGTGGATTCCCCCCGTTGCGACTGTCCCGGATTGCGCCAGCCGGATGCCGCCGATAAAGCCGCTGTTTAGGCGCGGGGACGGGGCACATTCATGGCGCAGGCGCTGATCGGGATCATCATGGGCAGCAAGTCCGACTGGGACACGATGCGCCATGCCGCCGAGACGCTCGAGGCGCTCGGCGTGCCCCACGAAACCCGGGTCGTATCGGCCCACCGCACGCCCAAGCGCCTTTACGACTATGCGGCCAGCGCCAAGGAGCGCGGATTGCAAGCGATCATCGCGGGGGCCGGCGGCGCCGCGCATTTGCCGGGCATGGCGGCATCGATGACCGCGCTGCCGGTGCTCGGCGTGCCGGTTGAGAGCCAGGCGCTGAAGGGCATGGATAGCCTGCTGTCGATCGTCCAGATGCCGGCCGGGGTCCCCGTCGGGACGCTGGCGATCGGCAAGCCGGGCGCGATCAACGCCGCCTTGCTGGCCGCGGCGATGCTCGCCAACACCGACCCGGGGCTGGCCGAGCGGCTGGCCGCCTGGCGCCAGCGCCAGACCGATGCGGTGCCGGAGCGCCCCGAGTGACGCGCCCGAGATGATGCTTCCGCCCGGATCGACCATCGGCATCGTCGGCGGCGGCCAGTTGGGCCGGATGCTGGCGATCGCCGCCGCCCAGATCGGCTATCGCTGCCACGTGTTCGACCCGGACGAAGCGCCGTGCGCGGCCGAGGTGGCGGGGAAATTCACGCGCGCAAAGTTCGACGACGAAGCGGCGCTGGCCCGCTTCGCCGAGGCTTGCGACGTCGTCACCTACGAGTTCGAGAATCTGCCGGTCGCGCCGCTCGCCGCCCTTGGCGACAAATTGAGGCCCGGCACCCGCAGCCTCGAAATCGCGCAGGACCGCGCGGTCGAGAAACGCTTCATCGAAGGCAATGGCGGACGCGTCGCCCCGTGGCGCGAGGTGAGCTCGGTCGAGGAACTCGACGCCGCCGTCGCCGCGCTCGGGCTGCCGCTGGTGCTCAAGAGCCGCCGCCTGGGCTATGACGGCAAGGGCCAGGCGTGGATCCGCGACCCGGCGGAAGCGCGCGCCGCCTGGGCCAGCATCGGCGATGCGCCGGCGGTGGCCGAAGCGGGCATGACGTTCGAGGCCGAATTCTCGATCCTGTTGGCGCGCCGCGCCGACGGCATGACAAGCGCCTTTCCGGCGCCGCGCAACGAGCATGAGGGCGGCATCCTGCGCCGTTCCACCGTGCCCGCTGGTCGACCGATCGACGGGCAAGTGCACAAGGCCGTGCAGACCGCCGCCGGCCTCGCCAACGCGCTCGACCATGTCGGCCTGTTCACGGTCGAATTCTTCGCCTGTCGCGACGGCGCGGTGATCAACGAGATCGCGCCGAGGGTCCACAACAGCGGCCACTGGACGATCGAGGGCGCCCACACCTCGCAGTTCGAGCAGCATATCCGCGCCATCTGCGGCCTGCCGCTGGGCAGCCCGGCGCTGGTCGCGGGCGGGGCGGTGATGGACAACCTCATCGGCGACGAGGTCGATCGCTGGGCCGACATCCTGACCGACCCGCGCGCGCGCCTCCACCTCTATGGCAAGGGCGAAGCGCGGCCCGGCCGCAAGATGGGCCACGTCACCCGGGTCGGGTGACGTGGCCGCATCCGGTCAGCGGGGAAGCATCACTTCGATCGGCAGGCCGAGCGTTTCGAGTTGCGGCCGGACCTTGGCGGCATCGCCGACCACGACCCACAGGAACGCCTTGGGATCGACGACCGCGCGGATCGCCGAATCGAGCGAAGCGCGGGTCTGCGCCCGGTAGCGCGGCGCCAGCAGCTCGTAATAATTGTCGGGCCGGCCGTAGAGCGCGTTGGACTGCATCGCACCGAGCACCGCGGCGCCGGTTTCGAACCGGCCGGGCAGCTGGTTGATGCTGTTGGCGACGGTCCGGTCGAGTTCTTCCTGGGTGACGCCCTTGGCGCCGAAGAAGCCGCTGAAATTGTCCATCAGCGCGCGGATCGAATCGCCGGTGCGGTCGGCCTGGACGGGCGCGTTGATAATGTAGGGGACGACATGTTCCTGCAACGCGACGCGGCCGTTGACGCCGTAGGACCAGCCCTTGGTCTCGCGCAGGTCCATGTTGATCCGCGACAGGAAGTTGCCGCCCAGCACGTCGTTGGCGCTCTGGATCGAGGTCAGGTCGCTGCGCGGGTCGATCGGAGTGATCTGGCCGCCGCTGATGATCGACTGGGGCGAGCCCGGGCGGTCGATCAGGACGATGCGCGCGGTCGCGGGCCGCGCCGGCGCCGCGCCGAAGCTCTTCACCCCGAGCGCCGTGGCGGGCGCTGCCCAGCCGCCGAAGCGGGCGTCGAGCGCGGCGCGCACCTCGTCGAGCGGGCGATCCGAGACGACGAACAATTCGGCATTGTCAGGCCGCAGCCATGCTTGCTGGAAGCGCACCAGATCGTCGCGGGTCAGCGCCTTGACCGCGGCGATGTCGCCGCCGCCGGTGCCGGCATAGGGATGCGCCGCGCCATAGAGCAGGATCGGCAGCGCCCGGCCGGCGATGCCGTTGGGGTCCTTCTGCTGCTGCGCGATCTGGGTCAGCGCCTGGGTGCGGACGCGGTCGACATCGTCGGGCGCGAACGTCGGGTGCTTGACGATGTCGGCCATCAGGTCGAGCGACGGCGCGAGGTTGGCCGACAGCGCCGACAAGGTCACGGTCGAGCGGTCGGCCGAGCCGCCGGCGCTGATCGCCGCGCCGAGACGCTCCTCTTCCTCCGCAATCTGTTGCGAATTGCGGCTGCCGGCGCCCTCGTCGAGCAAGCCGAGCGTCATCGCCTGAAGCCCGCGTTCGGCCGGCGCATCGGCGGCGACGCCAGCGTCGAACGACATCGCGACCAGGGTCAACGGCACCGCGTCGCGGTGCGCGTAGGCCAGCCGGATGCCGTTGGCCAAGGTGACGTGGGTGATGTCGGGGAAGTCGAGCGCGGTCAGCGCGGCCAGCGGCGGCAACGTCCGCTTGACCCCGACGGTCGGGCCGGCGGCGGACTTGGACGCCTTCTTCGGGGTGATCGTGGCCTCGGTGTAGGCCGGACGGTCGCCCGGCTCGAGCCGGATCGACAGCGCCGGGCGGCTCAGCCAGTGGCTCATCGCCGCGCGGACGTCGGCCGGGGTGACGGCGGCATAAGCGGCCAGCGTCCTGGCGTAATAGTCGCTGTCGCCGGCAAACACCTGGCCCTCGGCCAGTGCGACCGCCTTGCCGCCGAACCCGCCGACCTGCTCGAGCCCGCGGATGCGCCCGGCGACTTCGCGGGTCGCGGCGCGCTGGACCTCTTCCTCGGTCGGGCCGGTGGCGATGAAGTCGGCGACGATGGCGTCGAGCCGCTGTTCGACCAGCGCCGGGTCGACCCCGGGCTTGACCGTGGCGCTGACTTCAAACTGGCCGATGCGCTGGAACGGCGACAGGCCGGCGCTGACGTCGACCGCGATCTTCTCGCCCCGGACCAGCGCATTGTCGAGCCGCGAGCTGGCCAGCCCGCCAAGGATCGAGCCGCCGATGTCGAGCGCGGCAAGGTCTTTCGACAGCATTCCGGGGACCGCCCAGTCGCGCTGCACTTGCACCGCCGCGACGCGATCCTTCATCACCAGCGACTTGGCCACCGGCAGGGTCGGCACGTCGGCGGCGGCGGGCACGTTGACCGGGCCACGCTTGAGGTCGCCGAAATATTTCTCGACCAGCGGCCGGGCTTCGGCGGGCGTGATGTCGCCGGCAAGGACGAGCACCGCATTGTTGGGCGCATATTTATCGACGAACCATTGCTTGACGTCGCCCAGGCTGGCGGCGTCGAGGTCGGCCATCGATCCGATCGTCGTGTGATGGTAGGGGTGGCCGGCGGGGAACAGGATTTCCTGCACTTCATATTCGACCAGGCCGCCGGGCTGGTTGTCGCCCTGGCGCTTCTCGTTCTGGACGACGCCGCGCTGGTTATCGAGCACCTTCTGGGTCACCGCGCCGAGCAAATGGCCCATGCGGTCGGATTCCATGAACAACGCCCGGTCGAGCGCGCCGCGCGGCACGGTTTCGAAATAGTTGGTGCGGTCGAACCAGGTGGTGCCGTTATAGTCGGTCGCGCCGATCTGCTGCAAATAGGTGAAATAGTCGCCGGGCAGGTTTTCGCTGCCGTTGAACATCAGGTGTTCGAACAAGTGGGCGAAGCCGGTCTTGCCCGCGGGCTCATCCTTCGAGCCGACATTGTACCACGTGCTGACCGCCACCACCGGCGCCTTGTGATCCTCATGCACCAGCACGGTCAGGCCGTTGGCGAGGCGGAAGCTCGAATGCGGGATCGTCACCTGGCTGACCAGCGCCGACACCGGTGCCGCGGGGGCTTCGACAGCGACGGCCGGCACTGCCTGCGGCGGCGCGAGGGCGACGGCGGCGGGCGGGGTCGCGGCGCAGGCGGCGAGCAAGGCGCTTGAGGCAAGCAGGACGGAGACGCGGCTACGGTTCGACATCGGTTCGAAACTCCCTGGAATATCGCGCGGCACCGTAAGCAGCGGCCGACGCGATGCAACCGGCTTCGGCCAAGCGGCCACGCCGCTCGACCAACGGCGGTTGTGGCGCCACTGGCTGCGCCCCGCCGCGTCTGCTAGCGGGCCGGGATGACTGAACTGGCCAAGATCCGCAACTTCTCGATCATCGCCCATATCGACCACGGCAAGTCGACGCTGGCCGACCGGCTGATCCAGACCACGGGCGGCCTCACCGCGCGCGAAATGACCGCGCAAGTGCTTGATAACATGGAGATCGAGCAGGAACGCGGGATCACCATCAAGGCCCAATCGGTGCGCCTGGCGTTCACCGCCGCCGACGGCGAGACGTACGAGCTCAATTTGATGGACACGCCCGGCCACGTCGACTTCGCCTATGAAGTCAGCCGCAGCTTGGCCGCCTGCGAAGGCGCGCTGCTGGTGGTCGACGCGGCGCAGGGGGTCGAGGCGCAGACGCTGGCCAATGTCTACCAGTCGATCGAGCACGACCACGAGATCGTGCCGGTCATCAACAAGATCGACCTGCCCGCCGCCGAGCCGGAAAAAGTCCGCGCGGAAATCGAGGAAGTGATCGGCCTCGACGCGTCCGAAGCGGTGCTCGCCAGCGCCAAGACCGGGATCGGCATCGACGCCGTGCTCCAGGCGATCGTCGACAAGATCCCGCCGCCCAAGGGCGACCGCGCGGCGCCGCTGAAGGCGATGCTGGTCGATTCATGGTACGACCCCTACCTCGGCGTGGTCATATTGGTGCGGGTCATCGACGGCGCCATCGCGCGCGGCCAGCAGATCAAGTTCATGGCCACGGGCACCCAGCATCTGGTCGACCGGGTCGGCTGCTTCCGCCCCAAGATCGAGCAGCTCGAGCGATTGGAGGCCGGCGAGATCGGCTTCATCACCGCGCAGATCAAGGAAGTCAGCCAGACCGCGGTCGGCGACACCATCACCGACGCCAAGCGCCCCGCGGCCGAGGCGCTGCCGGGGTTCAAGACCGTCCAGCCGGTGGTGTTCTGCGGGCTGTTCCCGGTCGACGCGGCCGAGTTCGAGAAGCTCCGCGACAGCCTGTATAAATTGCGCCTCAACGACGCCAGCTTCAGCTTCGAGATGGAGACCAGCGCGGCCTTGGGCTTCGGCTTCCGCTGCGGCTTCCTCGGCCTGCTCCACCTCGAGATCATCCAGGAGCGGCTGACCCGCGAATATGACCTCGACCTGATCACCACCGCGCCGAGCGTGGTTTATCGCATCGCGCTCGGGCGCTCGAAGCGCGGCGACCCCGGGGCGACCTCGGGCCGGACGATCGTCGGCGAGGGCGAGGATGGCGGCTCGATCATCGAACTGCACAACCCCGCCGACATGCCCGACCCGAGCCGCATCGAGCGGATCGAGGAGCCGTGGATCGAGGCAACCATCTACGTCCCCGACGAGTATCTCGGCGCGATCCTGAAGCTGTGCCAGGACCGCCGCGGCATCCAGAAGGATCTGACCTATGTCGGCGGCCGCGCCCAACTGCGCTACGAATTGCCGCTCAACGAAGTGGTGTTCGATTTCTACGACCGCCTGAAGAGCCTGTCGAAGGGCTATGCCAGCTTCGATTATCACATGATCGGCTATCGCGAGGGCGACCTCGTCAAGATGGGCATATTGGTCAACGAGGAGCCGGTCGACGCGCTCAGCATGATCGTCCACCGCGGCACCGCGGAAGCGCGCGGGCGCGGGATGTGCGAGCGGTTGAAAGAGCTCATCCCGCGGCATCTGTTCAAGATCCCGATCCAGGCGGCGATCGGCGGCAAGGTCATCGCCCGCGAGACGATCAGCGCGATGCGGAAGGACGTCACGGCCAAGTGTTACGGCGGGGATGCGACGCGGAAGCGGAAGCTGCTGGATAAGCAGAAGAAGGGCAAGGCGAAGATGCGGGAGTATGGCAATGTGTCGATTCCGCAGGAGGCGTTTATTGCGGCGTTGAGGATGGGGGATGAGAGTTAGGCGGCGAGAAGCGCTTCGATCCTTTCGAGTTCACGCGCGAATTCGAAGCACAACTGCTCCGCCTCTTCATCGGGAAGCCAGCTTGCCATTTGCGGGAATACGACCTGGTGGAAACGGTGAGTCCGCCGATCCCAGGGCGCAGCGTCCTGCGCAGCGCGAGCGACACGCAGGATTTCCAGCAATTCTACCCGAACGGCAGCCGGATCGACGGTTTCGTCGCGTGGCGCTTCGGGGAAGAGGTCGGGTTGAGACATGGAGGCACCTTTGCAGATGCTCTGAATCGCCGGGCCGCCTTTCAAGCGCAAGGCAGGCAAAGAGGGGATATCGGGGATAAGTGCCCGACTTAGGCTCGGGTTATGGTAGCGGGCGGCGCCCTTTCGGCGGCCGAGGGAGTCGGCAGAGCCGATGCCGGGACGAGCGGGCCATCGCAAATCCTGGCGAGCAAGTCGGAAAGATTGTCCTGGCGCTCGACGGTCAGGGTCAGCACCCGCAGCAAATCGAGCAGTTCGTCGTTCCATTCGTCTTCCCATTCGGTCGGGCGGATCCGGTCGAGCTGACTAGAGGAGGTGGCCGCTCGCCCCGCCCCTCTTGCCGTCCGATAACCCAGCCATTTGGGGACGACAGCCATGCCGCTGACCGAATAGGCCCAGACCTCCGGTCGGACTCCGCTGATTGATCCATCGCCGATCGACAGAACGCCCGTGGACGGATCGTAGCTCAGTTCGGAAGCGTCTGCCGGAATGCGGCTGACAGGTTGGAGCCATTCAAGGCCCTCGACGCCGGGAACGTCGGGCCCACGATTGGCCGCCGGGTCGCGGAACCGCTCGGCGTAAGTGTGCAGCCAGAGTAGGTCGCGCCCGGCAACAACTCCCTCTTCCCACAGTAATCGATCGGCAGTGATCGGCACCCGCAACCCCGGCGTTTCGAGTTCAACGGCGAAACGCTCTTGATACGCTGAGCTTGATAGTAGCGCGTACGTGTAAGCGGCGACTTCTTCGACCCCGGAACGGAAATGCCGAGAAGCGTGCCGAGGAAACGGCCAAGTCCGGCAGTAATGTTTGGCTGCGCCGCCGCCTCATCGCGAAACAGCGGAATAACATCCTTGCCACCCCTGCCGCAATAAGAGTGCTTGTCGGGAACGCTGCAGGTTGCCGTGATGGCAGGCCCGCGCGCCACCGCAATGGTCATCGGTGCAAGGAAGAAAACCTGCCGACTCGACTGCGATTGCCATAGCGAAGGACTGTCTGTCTTTGCCAACCTCGGATCGCCGAGCGCCCATTGTCGATCAAAGCTACGAAAGCCGTACCTCACAATAGGAAGATGCGGTTCACTAGGTCCAAGCTCCGATATTCTTGCGAGGCCCGCGACCTTTGTCGTTATGTTCCGTCCAGTCTTGGATGTCACAAATAGCGCAGGCCGTTCGGCGGTGGCTGATGAAGCCAACCTAATCCATCGTCTCTCTAAAATTCGAAGTGAGGGAGATATAGGCCAAGTTCGGTTGAACATGCATCCCGGCTGCTGCCACGGAAAAAGATCGGTGATCAGGGGCATGTCGGCCCAACTGGCGGCGCCAGTCGCGGGAATGAACGGCGCCATCCAGCCGGTCGGGGCGGCCTCCCACTGACCGACAAACGGGTCATCGCTGATGGCGATCGTTCGCATCGCCGCAAGTTTGTCCTCAGCCGTGCCCCGCACACGGCGATAGCGCACATTCGCCGGCGTATTACGATCCGTTGCATCGCGCCGAACCATCACGACGACGGCGACCGGCGTTTCGATGGCGAAGATATTTTCTTCCGGATTGGCGCCGTGATTGTCGCCGCCGAGGTCGATCACCCACACATCGTCGCACAGCTGGCGAACAAGCTGACGCAGGCCGATGAACCCGGGCCCCTGAAGCCAACTGCTGCCGGTGATGAAGGAAACGACTCCCGGGCCGTCGCCATGAGCCTCGAACGCCTTCCACAAGGCCCAGCGCCAGAAATATACATAGAGATTGTAGAGACTGGCGTGATGGCTGAAAATCGTATTCGCGCGAGCTACATCCAGGATGTCGGCGAACAGGCTTTGCGACTGATCGGTGCGACCTGGAACCGTCCCGTCGATCACCCAGCCCCCCGACCCACGGCCGCGAATATCGCGCTCGACACGGCGATAAGGCGGGTTGCCGATGATGACGGTAACGCGCTGATCGAGCTTCACGTCACGCGCGCGTTCCTGTTCCTCGGCGAGCACCTGGGCGTCCCCGAACAGTTCAGCCGAGTTTGAATCCTGCAGCGGCGATTCAAGCGTGTCGGTGAGGATGACGCGCGCGTCCGTGACGGTGCCGGATGAGAGCAGGCGAAGCCGCTGACTAAGCCGCAAGTGGGCGACCGAATAAGGCCCCGGCAGAAGCTCGAACGCGAACAGGTTGCGGCCCAGGTTCGTCGCCGCCTGACGTGGTCCGGCCGTGCCCCTTCGTTCCCGGGCGCGCGCCACCGCGCGGTCGATGACCGCGAGCGGAAAGGTTCCAGTACCGGCAGCCGGATCGAGGGTGACGACGCCATTGTCGGCAAAACCCAGCGGACGGTTGAGTTGGTTGATCAGGAGGTGTTCGGTCATGGCCGCCATGCCCCCGACGACATCGACCGGCGTATAATAGACTCCTGCCTGTCGTCGTTCGTCGGGGTCATAAATGGCGAGAAAGTCTTCGTAGAAATACAGCCAGGGGTCGCCGCGCCGGTCGGCGCTGGCCGCGATTCGAACCGGATCAATCGCGCTGACCAGTGTTTCCAGCGCGCCAAGTTCGACCTCCACCGCGCCAAACAGATCGGGCTTGTCGACGAGCGGAGCGAACGCGGCCGCAAGGACTGGGGAAGTCAGGCGAATTGCCGACCTCGCCTCGACCACCGACAGATGATCATCGCCGTCCGTGTCGGCGTTCCCCGAGAGCGCGGCCAGCACCATCCCGTAAGCAATGACCTGCGAGATTCCGTCGGCAAAATCGCGCGGCGTAGCCAAGGGAGCGACATGACAACGCCACGCGCCAAGACTACCAGTTGCTGCATCGGAGGCGGCCCCTTGCTGATCGAGCAGCCATAGCAGTCGGTCGCGCAGATCGGCGGTGCGCAAGGCAAGCCGTTTGGAAAGGTCGGTCACCCGGACAACGGGCGTCGGCCGCAATTCAAGGAAGCGGCGAAGCAAGGCTACCAGCGGATCGGCGCGCCACGTCGAAGGAGCATCCATCGGCAGGCTGGCTGGTCCGCCCACGGGCAAGCCGTGATGATAAAGCTGCGCCTCTTGCCCATTGCAAACAACGAGGACCTCTGCCTCGTCTTTCATCTTTTGCCACTGGCGCGCGTTGCGCCCTCTCCACGTCGATGTGTCCACCCCGTATGAGGGCGCCTTGAGTTCAACGAAACCCTTCTGGTATCGTCGCGCGCCCACCACGTGTATTGCGGCGAAGTCGGGGCGCGTGTCCTCAAGCCGAGTCTCGCGAACTAGGACGAGCGCGCCGAGGCCGCCTGTCTCAACCAAGCCAACGAACAGATTTGCAACGGGCACCGTAAGTTGAGCCTCGGCCTCGGCGTCGACGGCAGCGGTGGCGGCAGCATTGGCAGAGGAATGATACTCTAGCGCAAGCTGTAAATAATCCCTCGGCATCGTTCCCCCGGTTCGGCATCCCCACCCTGCCGAAGCGCTGATTCCGCGTCCAGCACTTACTCCGCCCACGGCCCGTCCCGCTAGCGGGAGGGGAGAGGTTCTGTGCGTGTGACGAACGGGGCGAAGGTGGACCCCGGATCGCGTCCGGGGCGACGAGGGCGGGGCTGCCGCCTCACTCTCCCGCCTCCCTCTTCCCCGTCACCGCCAGGCGTTCCGGGCCGGTCAGGCCGTCGGGGCCTGGCATGACGATCGGGCGGCGCGTCCTGCCGAAGCTGGGCAGCATGCTCGGCGCGTTGGCGCGGAGGTGGTGGTGGGCTTCCTTGCTCTTGAGGGTGAAGCTGGTCTGGTTGGGGGCCTCCGCCAAAGGCTCTGGCGCCCCTCGACGTCGCTCGGGACGAACGGGTTTGGGCTGGGTGGAGTCGATGTCGGGGCCGGGATCTGGTTTCATTGGGCAGCTTGAACCAGACCGGCTCGCTGTAGGACAGCGTTTATTTTGCCGGCGGCGGCGCGTCGAAGTCGGCGGCGGAATGGCGTTCGCGCAGTTGATCGGCCTCCTCGCCCCACACATTGTTGACCCGGCGGCCGCGCTCGACCGCGGGGCGGGCGGCGACTTCGTTGGCCCAGCGGATGACGTTCTTGTACTCGGCGGTGGCGAGGAAGTCGGCGGCGTCATAGACCTGGCCGAGCGCGATCGCGCCGTACCACGGGAAGATGGCGATGTCGGCGATGGTGTAGTCATCGCCGGCGACGAAGCGGTGCTGACCAAGCTGACGGTCGAGCAGGTCGAGCTGCCGCTTGGCCTCCATCGCGTAGCGGTCGATGGCATATTCGATCTTGAACGGGGCGTAGGCGTAGAAATGGCCGAAGCCGCCGCCGAGGAAGGGCGCGCTGGCCATCTGCCAGAACAGCCAGTTGAGGACTTCGGCGCGGGCGGCGGGATCGGCGGGCACGAGGGCGCCGAACTTGTCGGCGAGATGAAGCAGGATGGCGCCGCTTTCGAACAGGCGGACCGGCCGCGCCGGATCCGAGCGGTCGAGCAAGGCGGGGATCTTCGAATTGGGGTTCACGGCGACGAACCCCGACGAGAATTGATCGCCGTCGGAAATGCTGATCGTCCAGGCGTCATACTCGGCGCCGGCATGGCCCATCGCGAGCAACTCCTCGAGCATGATGCCGACCTTGGCGCCGTTGGGCGTGGCGAGGCTGTAGAGCTGTAGCGGGTGCTTGCCGACGGGCAGATCGGCATCGTGGGTGGCGCCCGCGGTCGGCCGGTTGATCGCGGCGAAGCGGCCGCCATTATCCTTGTTCCACACCCACACCTTGGGCGGATCGTAATCGGCCGGCTGATTGGGCGGGGGCGGGGGCGTCGGCTGATCGGTCATGGGCGTCCTTCGCATCGGCGGGGCCGACGGAGATAGGAGGCGCGGGCCGTTATGGAAGGGCGCGGCTCAGGCCGGGCGGGCAACCATGAAACCCAGCGCGACGGCGGCGAGCGAGAGGATGACGCTGGCCGCGACATAAAGCGCCGCCTGGCCCGCCTCGCCGCGGTGCCACAAGGCGTAGGTGTCGAGCCCGAAGGCGGAGAAAGTGGTGAAACCGCCGAGCAGGCCGGTGATGAAGAACAGACGGATGGCGACCATGTGCGCGGGGACGGCGGCGGCGATGGTGCCGATGGCGAAGCAGCCGGCGACGTTGACGGTCAGCGTGGCGAGCGTCCCGCCGACGGCCAGCCCGGCCATATAGCGCAGCACCGCGCCAATGCCGCCGCCAAGGAACACCAGCACGGGGGCAAGCAATCCGGATGGCATGATGTGACGTCCTCCCTGCCCCGCGGTTCAGCCGCGGCCAGGGTGAGGGGTAAGCCAAAGCGCCCGCGCCGCCAATGGACGCGCGGACGCTTTCAGTCTTGCGGGACGCCGATCCGATTAGCGGCGGCGGCCGTATTGCTGATTGTACAGGGTCTGGCCGTCATAGCGACGGTTATAGCCGTCGTAATAATAGCCGTCGCGATAGGTGTAGCCGGGGTAATAATAGACCGCGGTGTTGGGCGAATAGACGTACGGGTTTGACCCCGAATAGGCGCCATAGCCGCAGGTGTAATAAGCGCGGCCCCAATTGTCATAGGCGACGCAGGATCCGCCGCCGTAGCCGTTATAGCCGGAGTTGCCGTAGCCGGAGTTGCCGTAGCCGTTATAGCCATAGCCACCGCCGCCATAACCGCCGTAGCCATAGCCGCCGTTGTCATAGCCGCCGTAACCCGAGCTGACGCCGACCGACACGCCCGAGCCGTAGCCGCCGTAACCGGCGCCGTAACCCATGCCGACGCAGCCCGACAGGCCGAGCATCGCGGCGGATGCGAGAATAAGCTTGTTCATAAACGATACTCCACTCGACGCCCCGTCGAATGGTAAACAGTTATGCGGCGCTTTCGCTCCCATCAGGCGTCGACGATGAGCTTTTCGGGGTGGGCGGTGAACTGGCGGACGACGACCACCAGCAGCAGGCCGACGCCGAAGCCGACGATGCCGGCGCCGATGGCGTTGGCGATCCATTCGACCGCGGCGCCGGCATTGCCCATCCCGCCGGCGAGGTCGTCGGCGATGCCGTGGACGGTGTGCGGCAGATGTTCGAGGCCGAGGTCCTCAAGCCCGTGGAGGAGGATGCCGCCGCCGACCCACAGCATCGCCGCGGTGCCGATGGCCGACAGCGCCTTGAGCAGTTTGGGCACGAGGTGGACCAAAGCGCGACCGACCGCCCGGGCCGCCGCGCCGCCGCGCGCGACGAGGTGGAGGCCGATGTCGTCTAGCTTCACGATCACCGCGACGACGCCGTAGACGCCGATGGTGATGCCGACGGCGACGATGGCCAGCGCCGCCGCCTGCAGGCCGATCGCCATCGGCCCGAGGCTGGCGAGCGCGATGGCCATGATTTCGGCCGAGAGGATGAAGTCGGTGCGGATGGCGCCCTTGACCTGACGCGCCTCGAGCTCCGCCGGGGTGTCGGCCTCAGCCAGTTCGGCATCGGCATGATGGTCGCCGGTCGCGACCTCGACGATCTTTTCGGTCGCTTCGAACGCCAGATAGGCGCCGCCGAGCATCAACAAGGGCGTCACCAGGAACGGCGCGAAGGCCGACAGCAGCAGCGCCGCCGGGAGCAGGGCCAGCAATTTATTGCGCAACGAGCCGAGCGCAATCTTCCAGATGATCGGCAGTTCGCGGTCGGGCGACAGGCCGGTGACGTAGCGCGGGGTGACGGCGGTGTCGTCGATCACCACCCCGGCGGCCTTGATGCCGGCCTTGCCGGCGGCGGCGGCGACATCGTCGATGCTGGCCGAGGCGAGCCTGGCGATCATCGCGACATCGTCGAGCAGGGCGATCAGGCCGGAGGGCATGGGATCAGCGCCTTTCGATACGGTAGGAAGCGGTCGAGCGCTCGGCCGCCAGCGCCTTGCGGGCGACGGGCGAGCCGGCCAGCCAGGTGTCGAGATATTCGAGCGTCAGGCGGGCCAGCGCGGCGGTCGTCGCAGCATCGCCATGGACAACCAGGTCGTGGGCGCCGCCAGTGACCGTGACGAGCATCTTGTTGCCGGCCGGCGAGCGATCGAACGGCAGGCGATGCGCCGCGGCATCGGCGACGAAGCCGGGCACGACATCCTTGTCGCCGGTAATCATCAGGAGCGGCGCGGCGACGCTGGCATAGGTGCTGTCGGTGACCAGTTGCGGCACCGCGCCGGGCGACGAGAAGGTCAGGACGGCGGCGACCGGCGGGCCCTTCAAGGCGCCAGCCGGGGTGATCGCGCCCGCCCCGATCAACGCGAACAGGGAGCCGTAGCTGTGCCCGGCAAGCGCCACCTTCTGCCCCGGGAAGGCGGCGGCAATGTAGCCGCGCGCGATCATCAAATCTTCGACCCGCGCCCGGAACCCCGCCTGGAGATCATATTTGTCGCGGTCGGCATAGGCCATCGAATCGACCGACAAGGGGGCGACCACCGAGTAACCGTGCGCGACCCAGCGATCGATCAGCGCTTCATAGCGGGACGGCTGCCCACCCAGGCCATGGCCGAACAGGATCACCCCGCGCTGGGCCGGCGCGCGCCAGATAGTCAGCGGGACCTTGCGGCCGTTGGCGGCCGGCAGGTCGAGCGATTGCGCGGCCACCACAGGCATGGGGGCGATCGGGGGGCGAGCCGCCGGGGCGCAGGCGCCAAGCAACAGGATGGCGAACAACAGGATCAGGCGGTTCATGGACACTCCGGGTTCGATCGGTTGGCGGCGACCCTAGCGGCGCGGGCGACCCCTTGCCAGCCAGGATCGCCGGTCAGCGTGGGGCAAGGTGGCCGCGGGCAGAAGGGAAGCGTATGAGGGCGGCTTGACCATGATCGGCACGGTGGCGAAATCGTTGGTGGGGGCAAGCGCGGCGCTGGCGATGGCCGCCGCGCCGGTCGCCGCGGCGGCACAAGCCACGCCGGCGCCGGTGCCCGTAACGCTGCTGCAGACGCCCGACCAGGCGCTGGCCCAGGACGGCGCCGCTTATGCGCAAAGGTTCGGGGTGAGCGAGGCGGAAGCGGTCGCCCGGCTGCGCGCGCTGCAGGCCAGCGCCGCCTTTACCGAGCGGCTGCGCGAGAGCCTGAAGGAGCGGCTGGTCGGGATCTCGATCGACCACCAGCCGGGGTTGCGGATCGTCGTGCTGCTGACCGGGGATACGCCGGTCGCCGACACCAGCATCGACGCCGCCGGCATGGCCTTGCCGGTGGTGTTCCGCACCGGCGCCGCGGCCACCGGGGACGATGTCATCCGCGCCATGCTCCAGCGTCAGACCGCGCTCAACGCCTTACTGCCGCGGGCGAGGGGCATGGGGCTGGATGCGCGCAGCGGCGAGCTGGTGGTGCTGATCGCCGCCGCCGACGCCGCCCGGCGCGACATCGAGCGGGTGCGGCGGCAGGCCGAAGCGCTGACCGGGGTCAAGGTGCGGTTCGACCTCGCCGACCGGCCGAGCGGCAATCTGTCACTCGGCGGCGGCGGGCGGATCGTCGGCACCAAGGAAGACGGCAAGCGCTACGCCTGCACCACCGCCTTTGCCGTGACCGACGGGGTGCGCACCGGGATCGCCACCGCCGCGCATTGCCCCGACGAGGTCGAGTATCAGGACAGCGACGGGGCACGCATCGCGCTGCCGTTCGCCGGGCAATGGGGGGCCAGGGCGCAGGACGTGCAGATCAACCTGACGCCGGTCAGGCCCAAGCCGTTCTTCTACGCCGACCGCAAGCAGGGCGCGCTGCGCGTGCTGAGCGGGGCGCGATCGCGGCTGAGCACGCGGGCGGGCGAATGGCTGTGCCATTATGGCGAGAGCAGCGGTTACAGCTGCGCCGAGGTCGAGCTGACGCAGTTCGCGCCGCCGGGCGACCTGTGCGCGGGCCCATGCGCGCCAAGCTGGGTGACGGTCCGCACCCACGACTGCCACGGCGGCGACAGCGGCGGGCCGGTGTTTAGCGGCACCGTCGCCTTCGGCATCACCAAAGGCGGCAGCGGCGGGAGGGACACGCGCTGCAACTTCTATTTCTACATGTCGACGGATTATCTGCCGGCGGGGTGGAAGCTGCTGCGCTGAGGGCTACGCCCGCTTTGCAGCCCAGGCCAAGGGGAGACACCCGGCAGCGGGCGCCTCCCCCTTTCGGTCCTTATTTGTCGTCGGCGGCCTTCAGGTTCGTTGCCTTCATCTTGCCGCGCTGATCTTCCTCGACATCGTAGGACACGCGATCGTTTTCGCGCAGCGTGCTCATTCCCGAACGTTCGACATCGGAGATGTGAACGAAGGCGTCCGCGCCGCCGTCCTCAGGCTGGATGAAGCCGAAACCCTTGGACTCGTTGAAAAACTTGACTGTTCCTGTGGGCATTTTTCTATTCCTTCTCTCATGTAGTCCGAATGCCGGACCGTTGTAGCTAAGAGCAGCGTGAGCGATGGAAAAAGGAGCCGCAAGGCGCCAGTGCCCGTCCTTTTGCGACCGGTAGCGCGGCCCTGTTAGCGAAATCGTGCGTGAATGTCCGCCTTTCAGTCGATTGCCGACTTGGCGGCGCGCGACGCTTGCCTCTACCGCCGCTTTATCGCACTGCGGCGCCATGTTGAGCATGGACTTTATCAAGGCCAACCGCGACGCGGTTGTGGGGGCGATCCGCGACAAGGGGGTCAAGCTCAACCTCGAGGCGCTGCTGGCGCTCGATGGCGAGGTGCGGAGCGCCAAGACCGAGATCGAGACGCTGCGCGCGAGCCGCAACGCGATGAGCGCGCGGTTCAAGGACGCCGCGCCCGAAGAACGCGCGACCTTGGGCGCCGAGGCCAAGGCCGCCGGGGTGCGGGCGGGAGAGCTTGAAGGCGGGCTGGCCGACAAGGAAGCGGCGCTCCGCGGGTTGATGCTCAAGCTGCCCGGGATCCCGTGGGACGGCGCGCCGATCGGCCCCGACGAGGAATCGAACGTCGTCATCCGCACCGAGGGCAAGAGGCCGCGGTTCGATTTCGACCCGCTCGACCATGTCGCGCTGCTCGAGAAGAACGACTGGGCCGAGCTGGCGCGGATCGTCCAGGTGTCGGGGTCGCGGACCTATTGCCTGAAGGGGCGGCTGGCGTTGCTCGAGACCAAGCTGATGGGCTGGGCCTTGGAGCAGGTTGCGGCGGCCGGCTTCACGCCGATCACCGTGCCGGCGCTGGCGCGGCCATCGGCGTTCGTCGGCACCGGCCATTTCCCGGGGCATGAGGACGAGGCCTATGCGGTGCCGGCCGACGACCTTTATCTGGCGGGGACCGGCGAGATCGCGCTGACCGGGCTGCATTCAGGCGAGATATTGGAGCAGGCCAAGCTGCCGATCCTTTACGCCGGCCTGTCGCCCTGTTTCCGCCGCGAAGCGGGCAGCGCCGGGCGCGACGTGCGCGGGCTGCTGCGCGTCCACCAGTTCCTCAAGGTCGAAGCCTATGTCATCTGCGAGAATGACGAGGCGGTGTCGGCCGAGTGGCACGCCAAGTTGCTGGAGATCGCCGAGCAATTGCTGACGCTGCTGGAGATTCCTTACCAGGTGATCGAGACGTCGACCGGGGACATGGGGCTGGGCAAGTATCGCATGAACGATATCGAAAGCTGGGTGCCGAGCCTGGAGAAATATCGCGAGACGCATAGTTGCTCGACGCTACACGAGTGGCAGGCGCGGCGGGCCAACCTCCGCTATCGCGATGCCGACGGCAAGGTGCGGTTCGTCCACACCCTCAACAACACCGCGCTGGCGAGCCCGCGCATCCTCGTGCCGCTGATCGAGAACCACCAGACCGAGGACGGTCGGGTGTGCCTGCCGGCGGCGATCCGCGGCCTGATGGGCGGGGACGAGTTTCTGTGAGGGCCGACGACGAGCCGCCGCCCGGGTGGATGCGGTGGGCGGAGATGACGTCGGTGTGGCCGCGGCTGTGGCGCGGGCTGGGGCACCTTGGTCCGCGCGGACCCGAGGGCGGGCCGCCGGGCCTGGTCGTCCCCGGGTTTATCGCCAACGACCGCACGACGATGGAATTGCGCCGCGCGCTGGGCGATGCCGGGTGGCGGGTGCATCCGTGGGACAATGGCTTCAACTGGGGCGCGCGGGCGGATTCGATCGACCGGCTGAGCGCGCGGCTCGACCAGATCGACGACCCCCGGCCGGTGCTGCTGGTCGGGTGGAGCCTGGGGGGCATGTTCGCGCGCGAACTGGCGCGGGCGCGGCCCGAGCGGGTGCGGGCGGTGATCACGCTCGGCTCGCCTTTCTCCGGCGACCCCAAGCGCACCAACATCTGGCGGCTGTACGAGCGAATCGCGGGGCACAAGGTCGACGACCCGCCGGTGCCGCGGATCCTCGAGAAACCGCCGGTGCCGACGCTGGCGATCTGGTCGCGGCGCGACGGGATCGTGCCGCCGCGGCTGGCGCGCGGCCTCGACGGCGAACGCGACCATGAGGTCGAGCTGGACTCCAGCCATATGGGGTTCGCGCTGTCGCGGCGGACGGCCGATGCGGTGGTGCGCGAAATCGACAGCTTCCTGGAAATCGCGCGCTGACCGGCGTTAAGAGTTGTTTCGCGGGCGAAAGCACCCCATTTTCAGCATGATGAAGTGGGAACGGCCCCCGGCGCTACCGGCAACGGATGCGGGCGCGGTCGATCCCGACGCGCTGGCGCCGTCGGGGTGGCTGCGGTTGCGCGAGGTCGCGTGGCATCTGCCGCGGATGCTCGCCGGGCTTGGCCCGCTGGGGCCGCGCGGGCCAGAGGACGGGCCGCCGGTGATGGTCCTGCCCGGGTTCCTGGCCACCGACCGGACGACGATGGAATTGCGCCGCGCGCTGGCGCGGGCGGGCTGGCGGGCGCACCCGTGGCTGCTCGGGCTCAACGGCGGGGCCAAGAAGAATACGCTGAAATTGCTCAAGAAAAGGCTGGCGGCAATTTATGACGGGCGGCCGGTGCTGCTGGTCGGGTGGAGCCTGGGCGGCATGTTCGCGCGCGAAATGGCCTATCGCTGCTCGGGCAAGATCCGCGC
>JBDSRV010000058.1:0-16625 GCA_039929125.1 Sphingomicrobium sp. | reverse complement strand
GAGATGATGGCCGCATAGGGGTGGGTGGCGTCTTCTGCGAAGTCGATGTGATGAGTGACGAGAAGGTCGCGGCGGCGTTTGAGAAAGCGCGTGGTGCGCACGGCCAGGAACGCATCCTGGTCAATTGCGCCGGGGTCGCCAACGCCGCCAAGACGGTCGGCCGCGACAAGGAAACCAAGGAGCCCAAGCGCTACCCGATGAACCAGTTCGAGCTGGCGATCGGGATCAACCTCGTCGGCACCTTCCGCTGCATTAGCCGCTCGGCCTACGGCATGGTCGGGCTCGATCCGGTCAGCGACGAGGGCGAGCGCGGCTGCATCATCAACACCGCTTCGGTCGCCGCCGAGGACGGCCAGATCGGCCAGGCGGCCTATTCGGCGTCCAAAGGGGGCGTGCTCGCCATGGCGCTGCCGATCGCGCGCGACCTGATGAACGACGGGGTGCGCGTCAACACCATCCTGCCGGGCATCTTCAAGACGCCGATGATGGCGATGATGCCGCCGCAGGTGCAGGACGCGCTGGCGGCGCAAGTGCCGTTCCCCAAGCGCCTCGGCACGGCCGAGGAATATGCCCGGCTGGCGGTGTTCATCGTCGAGAACAGCTATCTCAACGCCGAAAGCATCCGCCTCGACGGCGGCATCAGGATGGCGCCTCGGTGATTTATGCCCCCGGCCACCGTTCGTCCCGAGCGAAGTCGAGGGACGTATCTCGACTTCGCTCGATACGAACGGGATAGGAAATGGACAGCGCCACCCTGCTCGAGGCTTGCGTGATTACAGCGCGTGAAGCTGGCGCGGAGATCCTCAAGCTGGTCGCGGCGGGATACGAGGTCGAGACCAAGTCCGATCTGTCGCCCGTCACGATCTGCGACCGCGCCGCCGAAGCGATCATTCTGGCTGCATTGGCCGCGGCCGCGCCGGGCATCCCGGTGATCGCCGAGGAGGAGGTCGCGGCCGGCCGCATCCCGGCACATGGCGACACCTATTTCCTCGTCGACCCGCTCGACGGGACCAAGGAGTTCGTTCGCGGCGGCGACGATTATACCGTCAATATCGGCCTGATCGTCGGCCAGGCGCCGCGGCTCGGCGTGGTCTACCAGCCGGCGATCGACCGGCTATGGGCCGGGCTGGTCGCGCCCGGAAATTCCACAAGCATCGCGTTCGTCGAAGATGCCGCTGGCGCCCGCTCGGCGATCGCCGTCCGCCCGCTCGGGGAGGAGCGCGCCGCGGTCGCGTCCAAGTCGCACTTCACCCAGGCAACCGCCGACTATCTCGAGCAGGCGATCGGCGCCTGCGGCCATGTCTCGGTCGGCTCGAGCCTCAAATTCTGCCTCGTCGCCGAAGGGCTGGCGGACATTTACCCACGGCTCAGCCCGACCAGCGAGTGGGACACCGCCGCCGGCCATGCCGTGCTGCTCGCCGCCGGCGGCCGCGTCGACGGGCTCGACGGGAACGCCCTGGCCTATGGCAAGACGGCGTTCCTCAACCGCGGTTTCGTCGCCACTGCCGGCTGGGCCGCGCCGGCCATCGCCCCGTTCATGACCGAGTTTGGCGGCGGGGGGGAGTTGCCGCAAGGGCTTTAGGCTTGTGGCCGTCCCTCCCTGCCAAGCTGAACGGCAAGATCGAGCCAATCCGGAGCAATCTAGGTTCGATTGCCCCGCCCGACCTCTTCCAAAGCGGTGCGAACCGCCAGGATGTGCGCCAGCAGCAGCACCGCCTCGCGCCGGTCGCCGGGGATGGCGATGAGCAGCCGCGTCGATTGTTCGGCACGGTCAAGCGCCTGATCAAGCTCGGCAAGCCAGCGGGAACGGAATGCGCCTTTGGCGCTGCTTACGCGGTTACGATACTGGGTCACACATCGCGCGTTAAACGGTCCGCGGTTAACGCGCGCTCTCTGTTTAATCCGTTCCGGACTCGACGCGGCTGTCAATGGCTCGGCTATGGCCCTAACAAGCTCCTGCTCGGTTGTTTCGGTCGCAAAGGCGAACCATGATGGATTCGAGCATCTCCTATTTGTCCTCCGCTGACCCCGCCGCGCTCGACGCGCGGCCACCGGTGCTGGTCGCCGCCGCCAGCGCCGCCGCCCATCGCCGCGCCGCCGAGACCATCGCCGCGGCCGGGTTTCGCATCGCCGAGATCGGCATCGACGGCGCGCTTGCCCGGCTCGCCCGCCAGGCATCGGCGAGCGCCTTGTGGATCGAGCTTGACGACGACGGCGGCGATCCGCTCGACCGCCTGATCGAGCGCGCCAACGCCGATGCCGCGGCGGGCCTGATGCCGGCGATCATCGCGGCGCCGCGCGCGCTGCTCGATCCGCTCGCTGCGCGGCTCGATGCCGAACAGGCGCAATTGCTGATCGATGCCACCGCCCCCGAACGCGCCACCGCGCTGGCGTTGGCGACCGCGTGGCGCGGCGACGCCACGCTCCACGATGTCACCGGCGAGCCGTCGTCGGTCCGGTTGCGCCAATTGTCGGATGAGGTCGGGCGGATCGCGGTGACGCTTGCCCGGCTGTCGTCGGGGGTCGGCGCCGCACCGCCGAGCAGCGCAGCGACCGAGCGCCCCGACCTGCCCGAAGCGACGCCGACGTCGCAGGCGGTGTCGGGCGACATTGTCCGCGGCTGCATCCGCGCCCGCCGGCTGCGCGCCCGCTACTTCGACCCCGAACTGTTCGCCGATCCGGCGTGGGATATGCTGCTTGACCTGCTGGCGGCGGAGATCGCCCAGCACCGAGTGCCGGTGTCGTCGCTGTGCATCGCTGCTTCCGTCCCGCCGACCACCGCGCTCCGCTGGATCAAGACGATGACCGACAGCGGGCTGTTCCTGCGCCGGTCCGACCCGCATGACGGCCGGCGGATCTTCGTCGAACTGTCGCCGGGCGCGAGCGACGGAATGCGCCGCTACTTCGCCGAAGTGCAGCCCCATGTCGCGGTGTGACGAGGGACAGCAGGTCTAGGGCCGCTGGTGGGCGCTGACGGGCTCGAACCGCCGACATCCTCCGTGTAAAGGAGGCGCTCTACCAACTGAGCTAAGCGCCCGCGCGATGCGGCAAGCGGCGCGATGCCATGACGCGCCGCGGCGGGCAAGGGTAGGCCGTTGACCGGTGCGGCGAACCCCCTACCATCCCGGCGGGATGAACCAGCTTAGCGGGACAGGCGCATGGAATTTTGGATACACCTGCCGCGCCCCGGTGGGGCTTGAGTGTTCACGCCGCGGTTAGCGTGAACCGAGCCGGGCCATTCCGCTTCGGGCGTTTCACCCTCGTCCCCGCCGACCGCCGCCTCAGCCGCGACGGCGCGCCGGTCGACCTCAACGCGCGCTATCTCGATGCGCTGGCGCTGCTTGTCGGCGAGGCAGGAGCGCTGGTCACCAAGGAGCGCTTCATGGCCGAGGTGTGGCGCGGGGTGCCGGTGACCGACGAAGCGCTGACCCAGTGCATCAAGACGCTCCGTCGCCAGCTCGGGGATGACGCCTCGGCCCCGCGGTTTATCGAAACCGTGCCCAAGCACGGCTATCGCTTCATTGCGCCGGTCGAACGCATGGCGGGGCGAAGTATTACAGGCATTCCGCGCGACTGGCGGCGGATTTTCCTGCTCGCCGGCGCGGGGACAATCGGCGGCGGCCTTGCCGGCCTGGCTGGCGGGCTGTTCTTCGGACTGGTTGGAGCCGCGCAGCCGTTGGAACCCGGGATGGGCGCGGTGTCGATCCTGCTGGTGTTGGTGTGCCTGACCATCCTTGTCGCGACGATCGGCTCTGCCGGGGTCGCGCTGGGCATCGCCGCGGCCGACGGACGCGGACGATGGGTCATCGTCGGCGGCGCGGTCGGCGGGCTGGTGGTCGGCGCGGCGGCCAAGCTCCTCGGCCTCGACGCGTTCAACCTGCTGCTCGGCCAATCGCCCGGCGACATCACTGGCGCGCGCGAGGGGCTGCTGCTCGGCGGCGGAGTTGGGTTCGGCGCCTGGCTTGCCCAGCGGAGCCCGTCGTTGCGCCGCGCAATCGTCGCTGCAGCCCTCGCCGGAGGCGCGGCGGGACTGGCGACCATCCTCCTCGGCGGGCGCTTGATGGGCGGAAGCCTCTATTCGCTTGCCGGCCGTTTCCCTGGCTCGCGCTTGCGCCTCGACCAGATCGGCGCTTTCGTCGGCGAGCGTGGCTTCGGGCCGATCAGCCAGGCCGTCACCGGCGCGCTCGAAGGCGCGCTGTTCGCTGCCTGCCTCGTCGGCGCGATGACCATCGCCCGCCGTGACCTCGATCGATCCGGCTAGGTCCGCGCCGCGCGACGGAACAACCATGCGGCGAGCAGCCACAACGCGCCGAACAGGCTCGTCCCCATGACCACTTCATAGACCCCCGCCGGGCCCGGCGAGGCATAGCCGCCCGTCAGTCCGACCACGCCCGCCAACAGCTGCGCCGCGGCGGCGGCGAGCATCGCTGTCGCCATTCCCTGCGCAGACCCGCGCGACAACGCGGCGCCGGCGATGGCGACCGCGATCACGCCTAAGAACATCAGGTTCGCGGGATTGCCCTCGTCACCAAGGAAGCCGACTGCGAGGTTGACCCACACCAGCATGAAGGCGGCGGCGACGGCCACCGCGGCGCCTGCCCGATACCCGCCGCTGCGGCTGGTGCGCACGGCGAATTCGACAGCGCCGCCAGCGATCGCCAGCATTGCGCCGAAGACGACGAAATCGATCAGCGTCCACTCAACCTCATTGCCCAGCTGCATCGCCACGAACGGCAGGACGAGCAGAGCCGCCGCCGCGCCCCACCCGATCAGCCGCCAAGTCTGTCTGCGCCGCTGTTCTGCCCGTTCGATCATGTGCCTTGCCTCCATCGGTGAATGAAGCATCGGCATGGCGGGCGCGCGCCATGAGCGTCATGAGCGAAGGCTGAGGTTTTCCTGAAAAGCGAGCGACTGGCCGCCCTAGAGGCTGCGCACCAACTTGACGGCCATCGCCGCCCAGACGGGGTCGGCGATGACGCTTTGGCGGGCGCCGGCGCCGGGCGGGAGCAGCTGCAGCTTGCCGCCGGCGCCATCCTGTTCGCGGCCGATCAGGCGGCCGAACAGGAAGCGGCCAGCGGGGCGGGGGACGAGCAGGTCGCGGTTGAGCGCGCGGCCAAACTCACCGGGCGCCAGTTTCTCGCACCAGATTTCGTCGCCGGCGCGATAATCGCCGACGCTGGCCGAAACGGTCACCGCGACGAGCATGCCGTCGGCGCGCGGCGGGACGACCAGGGCGGCCCGCTTGGGCGCGGTCGCGGTGCCGTTGGCGCCGAGTAAGGCGACGACTTCAAGCTCGGCGCGTTCGGGCGAATCGACGAGGTCGGCGGCGTCGACCCCGAGCGCGGCGGCGATGCGGTTGAGCCAGCCGACGGACACCGTGCGCATGCCCGTCTCAAGCCGGCCGACGGTCTGCGGCGTGGTCGGGGGGCGGCATGCCTTGGCCACTTCGTCGAGCGTCATGCCGCGGGCGCGACGGACTTCGCGAATGCGCGTAATCATAAAGGCTCCTAACCAACTCGGTTTTTATCTGTCCTACAGATTTGCCTCTGTGGCAAGACCCCGCGACTCGACGAAGGGGGATTCGATGGCCAGGAGGCAAAAGCCGCTTGCTCCGCGCTTGCTGGTGGAACGGGCAATATCGGGGGACATCCCTGTGGCGCCGGCGGGCAGGAAGGCGACGAGCGCCGGGGCCAGTGTCCGCGGCGGCGACCGGCCGGCGCGCTCGGTCACCGTCAACCTCGCCGACAGCCCGCTCGGCTGGCTCTACGCCCACGGCCATGTCGGCCGCCGCCAGTTCGAGGCCGGGGAGCGGCTGCGTGGCGACTATGAGCGCGCGCAGCTGTCGGCGCGGGTGACGATGCGCTGGGATGCGGCGCCGATATCGAGCGGCCGTGGCGGCGCGGCGCCGGCGCCCGACCTGGCGGGTGCTCAATTGGACGCCCGCCGCCGCTTCGACCGCGCGATCCGGGTCGCCGGGCCGGGGCTGAGCGACATCCTGTGGCGCGTGGTGTGCGCCGGGGACGGCATGCGCCAGGCAGAAGGCGCGCTTGGCTGGCCGGCGCGGGCGGGCAAACTGGTGCTGGCGTTCGCGCTCGACCGGCTGGCCGACCACTACCGCATTCGCTGACGCCAGCGGCTTGCCCGCTCCGCCGACGGCGCTTATCCGGCGGAGAAAGGAAGGGCAAAACCATGATCATTTTCGGCTCGTCGATTTCGCCATTCGTGCGCAAGACCTTGGCCTTCGCCGCCGAGAAAGGCATTGCCGTCGACAATGTCCCGACGAGGATTGCCGACGACAACCCCGACTTCCGCGCCGCCAGCCCGTTCCGCAAGATGCCGGCGTTGCAGGACGGCGACTATCGCCTCGCCGACAGCTCGGCCATCTGCCACTATCTCGACGCGCTGAAGCCCGATCCGGTGCTGATCCCGGCCGATCCGCAATTGCGCGGGCGGGTGGTGTGGTTCGACGAATTCGCCGACACCCTGCTGTTCGCGTGCGGGGCAAAGATGTTCTTCAACCGCATCGTCGCGCCGCGCTTCCTCGGCCGTGACGGCGACCTTGCCGCCGCCGACACCGCCGAGCGTGACGAGCTTCCGCCGTTGCTGGATTACCTCGAAGGGCAAGTGCCGGACTCGGGCTTCCTCGTCGGCGACCGGCTGACGCTGGCCGACATTGCGGTCGCCAGCCCGTTCGGCAATTTCCGCATGCTGGAGGTGGAGATCGATCCCGCGCGCCATCCGCGGCTGCATCATTATGTCGAAGCGATGCTGGCCCGGCCAAGCTTCGCCGCGCAGCTTGCCGGCAACATGGCGTTCCTCGCCAGCGTGCCCGCCTGATTGCACGAAAAAGGGCCGCGCCTCCCCAAGGAAGCGCGGCCCCAATCGGTAACTTAGGGTTATTCGCCTTCGGGCGCGCCCTGGCCGTCCTTGGCGAAGTCGTCTTCCTCGACCAGTTCGCTGCTGGTGTCAGAGGCGCCTTCCGAGCCGACGAAGCCAGAGGGCTGCTGCGACTGCGACTGCGATTGGGCCTGGCCGGTCGCCGGCGATCCGCCGCTGCTGCCTTGGATGTCGCTCTTCTGCTCGGTCATCGCTTCGCTTTGGCCGATGTAGTCGGACTGCTCGCTCGGCTGCGACTGGCCGGGTTCGCTGGACTGCGATGTTTCAGGCTGCTGCGAAGCCTGCGAGGGCTGCTGCTGCTGCGAAGCCTCGGGCGGCTGAGCTTGTTGCTGGCCGCTCAGCTGTTGCTGCGCGGTCGGCAGCTGCTGGCCGGCCTGGGCCTGTTCGAGGTTGGCGTTGGCACCGGTTTCCGGGCTCTTGTTGTCGCGGTCTTCCATTATCCCAGCTCCTTGTCTCACTCGCCCCTTCGCTCTCGGTTCCTAAACGGACAGGGCGCGCAGCACGTTCCGGGGACGCCGCCCGCGATGCGACGAGCCGAGCGGCGTGCGACGAACCGAAAAAAAGAGCCGCCGGAGATGACCCCGGCGGCTCCCATTTTTCGATCGACCAGCGCGTCAGGCGTCGCTGGTGTTGTCTTCCGTCGGAGCGATATGCTCTTCCGGCGCCGCGTCGGCGTCGGCGGCGGGCGCTTCGTCGGCGGCGGGCGCCTCGTCGGACGCGCCCTCTTCGGTCGCCGGGGCTTCCGCTTCGCCTGGCAACTGGCCCGGCTCGGCGTTGGGATCATACTCCTCGGTGAAGCCCGCTTCCTCACGCTCGAACATCGACTTCATGACATCGATGCCCTGCGCCTGAAGGTCGGCTTCCTCGGGCGAGCGGGCGACGTTGACCTTGACGGTCACCGCGACCTCGGGATGCAGCGCGACCTTGATCTCGTGCATGCCGATCGCCTTGATCGGGCGCGACAGCACGATCTGGCTCTTGCTGACCTTGGCCCCTTCGAGTTCGAGCGCCTCGACGATGTCGCGCGCCGAAACCGAACCGTAGAGCGCGCCGACGTTCGACGCCTGGCGGATCAGCTGGACCGTCTTGCCGTCGACGTCCTTCGAGGCGACTTCCGCATCGGCCCTTTTCGACGCGTTGTCGGCTTCGATCTTGGTACGATTGGATTCGAACACCTTGCGGTTCGACTCGTTGGCGCGGAGCGCCTTCTTGTTGGGCAGCAGGTAATTGCGCGCAAAGCCGTTCTTGACGGTGACGACGTCACCGATGTGGCCGAGCTTTTCGACGCGTTCGAGCAGGATGACTTCCATGGCTCGCGCTCCTTATTTCACGACATAGGGAAGCAGGCCGATGTGGCGGGCGCGTTTGATCGCCTTCGCCAGCTCGCGCTGCTTCTTGGTCGACACCGCGGTGATGCGGCTGGGGACGATCTTGCCACGCTCGGACACGAAGCCCTGGAGCAGCCGGACATCCTTGTAGTCGATGACGGGGGCGTCCTTGCCCGAGAACGGGCAGGACTTGCGGCGGCGGAAAAACGGACGGGCCATTTCTATGCCTCCTGCTCGGCGCGGGGCGCGCGCTCGGCGCGGTCACCGCCGCGGTCACCACGATCGCCACGGTCACCACCACGATCTCCGCGGTCACCGCGATCCCCACGATCGCCGCGGTCGCCACGGCCGCCGCGCTCGGGGCGGTCGGACTTGCGCATCATCGCCGACGGGCCGGCTTCGTGCGCCTCGACGCGGATAGTCATGAAGCGGATGATGTCTTCGTTGATCCCGGTCTGGCGCTCCAGCTCGGCCACGGCCGCGGGCGGCGCGTCGACGTCGAGCATGACGTAATGCGCCTTGCGGTTCTTGGACATCCGGTAAGCGAGGCTGCGAAGGCCCCAGGTTTCGGTCTTGACCACCGATCCGCCGTTGTCGGTCAGGATCTTGGTCGCGTTTTCCGCCAGCGCATCGACCTGGGCTTGGGCCAGGTCCTGACGCGCGAGGAAAACATGCTCGTAAAGCGGCATGCAAGTCTCATCTGTTGGCCGATCGCTGACGCCGCACCATGCGGACGCCCCTCCGGCTGTCGTTCAGAATAATCAGGGCGGCGGAAACGAGTCCCGTCGCCCGGATGGCGGGCCATTGCCGCAATTGCCGGGAAATGGCAAGGGCTTGGACCATGGCGACGCCGCTCCCGAGCTTGATCCCCCGGCCCGACCCGCTCGACGGGATGAGCCTGCCCGGCTGGCTGTACCACGACCCCGAATTCCTTGAGGCGGAGAAGCGCGCCTTCCTCCGCGCCGCGCCGCAGGTGGTGTGCCACGTCAGTGACATTGCCCAGCCGGGCGAGTGGCGCAGCCTCGACTATCTGGGCGAGAGCGTGATCGTGATCCGCGGCGACGACGGCAAGGCGCGGGCGTTCGCCAACGTCTGCCGCCATCGCGGCTCGCGCCTGGTCGATGGTGGGGAGGGGTGCGCGAAGGTGCTGACCTGCCCGTATCATGCGTGGAGTTATGGCCGCGACGGGCGGCTGGTGGGGGTACCGCACCGCAGCGAATATCCGGGGCTTGACCCCGATACGCTCGGGCTGATCCCGGTTGCGCTGGAGGAGTGGCACGGCTTCCTGTTCGTGACGCTGGAGCCGGGCGCGCCGTCGGTGGCGGAGATGATGGCGCCCTATGAAGAGGAGGTCGCGCTCTACCGCTTTGCCGATTTGCGCGCGATCGGCCGGGTGACGCTGCGCCCGCGGCCGCTCAACTGGAAGACCATCGCCGACAATTATTCGGACGGGCTGCATATCCCGGTCGGGCACCCCGGGCTGACCCGGCTGTTCGGGCGCAGCTACAGGATCGAGGCGCTCGAGCATGTCGACCGGATGGAGGGCGATCTGCGCGAGGAGCCGTCGGACAATCCGTCGGAGCGAGCCTATCAGAAATATCTGCCAGAAGCACAGCATCTGCCCCCGTCGCACCGCAAGAAATGGCTCTATTACAAGCTGTTCCCCAACGTCGCGTTCGACATTTATCCCGACCAGGTCGACTTCATGCAGTTCCTGCCCGTGAGCGCGACCGAAACGGTGATCCGCGAAGTCAGTTACGCGCTTCCAGACCCTCTGCGGGAGATGCGCGCCGCGCGGCACCTCAACTGGCGGATCAACCGCCGCGTCAATGCCGAGGATACCGAACTGATCGACCGTGTGCAGAAGGGCATGGGCTCGCCGAGCTACATCCCAGGGCCGCTCGGGACGAGCGAAGTCTGCCTGCGCAGCTTCGCGCAGAAACTCAGGCGATTCATTCCTGAAGCAAGGCTGGATCGGGCCCCGCCGCCGGGCTGGAGCCGCGCGAACTGAAGCGCATGGCCGCGTAGATGGGCAGGCCCGTCGCCATCAGTCCAAGCCCCCACAAATTTGCTTCAGCGCCGACGCCCCAGGCAATCCACAGCGAGAACAACAGGCCCACCGCGGCAGCGGGCACCAACATCGGCGCCTTGATGCGCGCCCGCGCGACCATTGCCAGCGCCGACGCCGCGCAGGCGACATAGAGCACCAGCGCCACCGCCGTCGTGACGAGAACCATGAACGTGAACAGGCCTGCCATCGATCGGCTGTAATTGCTGACGATCAGCACGGTCGCGATCAGGCTGGTGATGACTTGGGCGCGTACTGGGGTTCCGATGCCGGTGGTGACCCCGAGCCAGCGAGGGAACACTCCGTCGCGAGCAAGCGTCAGCGGCACTTCACCCGCGCACAACACCCATCCGTTGAGGCAGCCCAGCGCGCTGATGATCGCGAACACGGCCACCAGCATTCCCGCGGTCGGCCCCAATAAAGGAACGATCGCATCGGCGAACGGGGCAGCCGACGTCTTCAACTGGTCGCCGGGGATGAGGTAAATCACCGCCATGCAGGCAATCAGGTAGACAAAGCCCGAAATGGCCGTGCCGGCCAACGTCGCGATCGGGACGACGCGGGCCGCGTTGCGCACCTTCGCGGTCGCCAGGCTTGCCGCTTCGAACCCGAGCATCGAGAAGAAGGCGAGCGCGGCGGCCGAGGCGATTCCACCGCCATTGATTGCTGCGGGGATCGGCGTGGCGGGTTCGACGCCCTTGCCGAGCAGCACACCGGCGACGATTGCGACGGCAATCAGCGGCAGTATCTTGAGGACGGTGGTGACGAGTTGCACCGCGCCGGCGGTTCGGGCGCCCCCCATGTTCACGATGGTAAGCAACCAGACGGCGCCGATGGCCGCAGCCGGGGCCGCGGTCGGGCCACCGAGTGCGGGTACGATGCTGCTGGCGTAGCTGACGGCGGCGATCGCCAGGACGGGAAAGCCGGTCCAGATCGAAATCCAGTAGCTCCACATGACCAGGAACGCCGGCAACTCGCCCAGGGTCGCCCGCACATAGGCATAGGGACCTCCGTCGATCCGTGAGGCGAATTGGGCGAACACCCACGACAGGCTGAGCGCCCCGGCGATGGTCAGCAGCCAACCATAGATCGCATTCTGCCCGAACGGGGCGAGGGACGCCGGGAGCAGGAAGATGCCGGCGCCGATGATGTTGCCGACGACCAGCGCCGAGGTCATCCACGGCCCGAGCATCTGTTTTTCGCTTTGTTGCCCCACGCTCGATCCCCCCAGACCCTTGGCAGCACGCCGATGTCGGCTTAGTCCGCCGGCGACACAAGTACAAAGCAACAGGGATTTTCAATGCGCGCATTTCTCTTTCCGGGTCAGGGCAGCCAGGCGGTCGGCATGGGCGTTGGCCTCGCCGAGGCGAGCCGCGCCGCGCGCGACGTGTTCGGCGAGGTCGACGAGGCGCTCGGCCAATCCCTGTTCGCGCTGATGAAGGACGGGCCAGAGGACCAGCTCAAGCTGACCGAAAACGCCCAGCCGGCGATCATGGCGCATGCGCTGGCGGTGTTCACCGCGCTGACCCGCGATGGCGGGGTGGAGCTGACCAAGGCGGCGCAGTTCGTCGCTGGCCACAGCCTCGGCGAATATTCGGCACTGTGCGCGGCCGGGTCGTTCGACCTGGCGACCACCGCGCGGCTGCTCAAGCTGCGCGGGCAGGCGATGCAGGCGGCGGTGCCGGTCGGCGTCGGGGCGATGGCCGCCCTGCTCGGTGCCGACCTTGAGCTCGCCCGGCGGATCGCCGCGGCGGCGGCCGAGGGCGAGGTGTGCGAAGTCGCCAACGACAATGACCCCAGCCAGGTCGTGATCTCGGGCCACAAGGGGGCGATCGAGCGCGCCATTGAGATGGCCAAGGAGATGGGCGCCAAGCGGGCGGTGCTGCTGCCGGTTTCGGCGCCGTTCCACTGCGCGCTGATGAAGCCCGCCGCCGACGCCATGGCCGAGGCGCTGGCCAAGACCGTGATCGCCGCGCCGCACGTCCCGCTTTACGCCAATGTCACCGCCGCGCCGGTTACCGATCCGGACGCCATCCGCGACCAGTTGGTCGAGCAGGTGACGGGCATGGTCCGCTGGCGCGAAACCATCGCCAACATGGCCGCCGCGGGGGTCGAGGAGTTCGTCGAATTGGGCGGCAAGGTGCTTGGGGGCATGGTCAAGCGCATCGCCCCCGACGCACGGGTGACCAGCGTCGTCACCATCGACGACATCGAAGCCCTGGCGAAGGAGATTTAGAGCTCGCGCAGAGACGCAGAGGCGCAGGGAGGTAGCGGATTGATCGATATTGATCGGATAAGTGGCGATGTTCTCGATGTGGCCATTCGGCTGCATCGTGAGCTGGGCCCCGGTTTACTTGAGTCGGTCTACGAAGCTGTTCTCGCCGCAAAGCTGGCCGAATTGGGTTATGCCGTTGAGCGGCAACGCGCGGTTGGTATCGAGTTCGAAGGACTTCGCTTCGACGCGGCGTTCCGGATCGATCTGCTCGTCGATGGCCGTTTGCTGATTGAAGTAAAATCGGTCGATAAGCTGCATGCTGCGCACGCCAAACAACTGCTGACCTATTTGCGACTTTCCAAGCAGCCTGTTGGGCTGCTGATCAATTTTGGGGGTGCGACGCTGCGAGAAGGATTCAAGCGGCTGGTCAACAACCACAAACCTCTCTGCGCCTCTGCGCCTCTGCGCGAACAACCATAAAGGATCTTCCACATGTTCGAGCTTTCAGGAATGACCGCGCTGGTGACGGGGGCGAGCGGCGGGCTGGGATCGGCCATCGCCAAGGCGCTGTCGGCGCAGGGGGCGCGGCTGGCGCTGTCGGGGAGCAATGTCGACAAGCTCACGGCGTTCGGCGCCGAACTGGGCGGCGACCATGTCGCGCTGCCGTGCGACCTCAGCGATTCCGCCGCGGTCGATGCGCTGGTGCCGCAGGCGGTGGAAGCGCTGGGCGGCCGGCTCGACATCCTCGTCAACAATGCCGGCATCACCCGCGACAACCTCGCCATGCGGATGAAGGACGACGAGTTCTCCGACGTCCTCAAGGTCAACCTCGAGGCCGCGTTCCGGCTAATGCGGGCGGCATGCAGGCCGATGATGAAGGCGCGCTTCGGGCGGATCGTCTCGATCACCTCGGTGGTCGGGGTGACCGGCAACCCCGGCCAGGCCAATTATGTCGCGTCGAAGGCCGGGCTGATCGGCATGTCGAAGGCGATCGCGCAGGAAGTCGCCAGCCGCGGCATCACCGTCAATTGCGTCGCGCCGGGGTTCATGACCTCGGCCATGACCGACGCCCTCAACGACGCGCAAAAGGCTGCGATCCTGTCGCGCATCCCGACCGGCGCGATGGGGGCGGGCGCGGATATCGGCGCGGCGGTGGTCTATCTGGCGTCGCGCGAGGCCGGCTACGTCACCGGCCAGACGTTGCACGTCAACGGCGGGATGGCGATGCCCTGAGCAACGCGACGGCGAGCACCGCGAGCGCACTCAGCAGGCCCAGTGGAATCGTCGTCCACAAGGCCAATGTCCGCGCGAACAAGGGCGCGATCCACGCGAACGCGAGCAACGTCCGCTGCCACGGCCCCCAGCCATGTTCCCCACCGTCCTTGAACAGGAAGCCGATGCCGGCGAGCAGCACGACGAAATCATAATCGAGCACGTACGGCGTGGCGATCAGCGCCGCGGCGATCGCGGCGGCATTGCGGAGGGCCGGGCGGCTACGCAGCGCCAGCCATAGCGTCGCGCCGATGGCACCGGCGGTGAAGACCGCCTGCACCGCATAAGCAGCGGACAAATCCGCGCCCCAGCCGCGCATGGCCGCGAACGGCGACATGATCTTGAACCAGCCGGCGCGGCCTTGCTCGACGACGATGTGGCGGGTCAGTGGCAGGCTGTCGAAGAACGCCTGCCACACCGGCCAGCCCCATAGCGCCAGCGTCAACCCGACGAGGATCAGGCTGGAGCAGGCAGCGCCTAGTATCGCGCGCCAATTGCGGGTGACGAGCAAGAGCGGCGGGATGATCAGCACGAACTGCGGCTTGTAGATCAGGCAGCCGAGCAGCAGCCCGGCGACGAACGGCCGCTTCTCCAGCAGCAACAGCCCGCCACCGAGCAATAAGGCGGTGAGGAAGCCGTTATGGCCGTGGGTCAGGCAGATCAACGTGACCGGCGCGCCAGCGACGAACAGCCAGCCGTCGCGGCGCCCGAGAAAACGCTGCGCCGCGATCGTCAGCGGCAACAGCGTCGCCGTCTGCCACACGATCAGCGCCGGGAGATAAGAGACGGTGGCGGCTATGGCTGCAACGAGCAAAAACGGCGGCGGGTAATGCCAAGCGTAAAGCTCGACGCTGGCCGAGCCGTGGAGCGCCTGCTGGACGGCGAAGTGGGTCGGCCAGTCCCACACTTTCGCGGCGTTGCCATGGAGCGCCATTTGCCCCGCCGCATAGACTTGGGAGAAGTCGGTGCCGAGCGGGCGGCCGTGGGCGTCGAGCGTGCCGCGCGCGGTGGCCAGCAGCCAGGCGATCATGCCGATGGTGACGGCCAGGCTGGCGGCCGCGACCGCGCGTGCCCTGGCGGCGCTGAGCCATGTCCCGTCGCGAAGCGTCCCCATCACCCGGCAGCCCTAGCGGCAATTGGTTGACAAAGCACCGTGGCCGCCGGTCTTGTCGAAGCCGAAGCGCCCCCTATATCGCCAGCGAAACATAATCCGCCCCGGTCGCAAGCTGGGCGGGTCAAGCGTCTATGAAGAGGGCAAAATATGGCGAAAGTGATCGGGATCGACCTCGGCACCACCAACAGCTGCGTCGCGGTGATGGAGGGTGGCAAGCCCAAGGTTATCGAGAATAGCGAAGGCGCGCGCACCACCCCGTCGGTGGTCGCCTTCACCAAGGACGGCGAGCGCCTGATCGGTCAGCCGGCCAAGCGTCAGGCGGTGACCAACCCCGACAACACCATCTTCGCGGTCAAGCGCCTGATCGGCCGCCGCTTCGACGACCCGATCACCAAGAAGGACACCGAACTGGTGCCCTACAAGATCGTCAAGGGCCAGAACGGCGACGCCTGGGTCCAGGCCGGCGGCAAGGACTATTCGCCGTCGCAGATTTCGGCCTTCACGTTGCAGAAGATGAAGGAAACCGCCGAGGCCTATCTCGGCGAGACGGTCACCCAGGCGGTGATCACCGTCCCCGCTTACTTCAACGACGCCCAGCGCCAGGCGACCAAGGACGCCGGCCAGATTGCCGGCCTTGAAGTGCTGCGGATCATCAACGAACCGACTGCCGCGGCGCTCGCCTACGGGCTTGAGAAGAACGACGGCAAGACGATCGCGGTCTATGACTTGGGCGGCGGCACCTTCGACGTGTCGGTGCTCGAGATTGGCGACGGCGTGTTCGAAGTGAAGTCGACCAACGGCGACACCTTCCTTGGCGGCGAGGATTTCGACGCCAAGATCGTCGAGTTCCTGGCCGACAAGTTCAAGGCCAAGGAAAATATCGACCTTAAGACCGACCGGCTGGCGCTGCAGCGGCTGAAGGAAGCCGCCGAAAAGGCCAAGATCGAGTTGAGCTCGGCCGCGACGACCGAAATCAACCAGCCGTTCATCACGGCGCGGATGGAAGGCGGGCAGACGACCCCGCTCCACCTGGTCGAGACGATCACCCGCGCCGACCTTGAGAAACTGGTCGCCGACCTCATCAACCGGACGCTCGAGCCGTGCAAGAAGGCGATCAAGGACGCCGGGCTGGACGTCAAGGCGATCGACGAGGTCGTGCTGGTCGGCGGGATGACCCGCATGCCGCGCGTCCGCGAAGTGGTGAAGGAGTTCTTCGGCAAGGAGCCGCACACCGGCGTCAATCCGGACGAAGTCGTGGCGCTTGGCGCGGCGATCCAGGCCGGTGTGCTGCAGGGCGACGTCAAGGACGTGCTGCTGCTCGACGTCACGCCGCTGTCCCTCGGCATCGAGACGCTGGGCGGGGTGTTCACCCGGATGATCGACCGCAACACCACCATCCCGACGAAGAAGTCGCAGACCTTCTCGACCGCCGACGACAACCAGAATGCGGTGACGATCAAGGTCTTCCAGGGCGAGCGCGAGATGGCCGCCGACAACAAGGTGCTGGGTCAGTTCGACCTGGTCGGCATTCCCCCGGCGCCGCGCGGCGTGCCGCAGATCGAGGTCACCTTCGACATCGACGCCAACGGCATCGTCAACGTGTCCGCCAAGGACAAGGGCACCGGCAAGGAGCAGCAGATCCGCATCCAGGCCTCGGGCGGGCTCAAGGACGAAGACATCGACAAGATGGTCAAGGAAGCCGAGCAGTTCGCCGACGAGGACAAGAAGCGC
>JBDSRV010000057.1:0-21861 GCA_039929125.1 Sphingomicrobium sp. | reverse complement strand
TGGAGAAGACCCAGCGCGAATATTATCTCAACGAGCAGTTGAAGGCGATCCAGCGCGAGCTTGGCGAAGGCGAGGAAGGCGGCGACGAGCTGGCCGAACTGGCCGCCAAGATCCGCAAGACCCGCCTCAGCAAGGAAGCCCGCATCCGCGCCACCGCCGAGCTCAAGAAATTGAAGGCGATGGCGCCGATGTCGGCCGAAGCGACGGTCGCGCGCAATTATCTCGACGTGCTGCTCGGCCTGCCGTGGGGCAAGAAGAGCCGCCTCAAGCGCGACATCGCCGAAGCGCAGGCGGTGCTCGACGAGGACCATTACGGGCTGGAGAAGGTCAAGGACCGGATCGTCGAATATCTTGCCGTCCAGGCCCGCACCAACCGCCTCAAGGGGCCGATCCTGTGCCTGGTCGGCCCGCCCGGCGTCGGCAAGACCTCCTTGGGCCGCTCGATCGCCCGCGCCACCGGCCGCGAATTCGCGCGCCAGTCGTTGGGCGGCGTCCGCGACGAAGCCGAAATCCGCGGCCACCGCCGCACCTACATCGGCAGCTTGCCCGGCAAGATCATCACCAATCTGAAGAAGGCGGGCACGTCCAATCCCTTGTTCCTGCTCGACGAGATCGACAAGCTCGGCCAGGACTTCCGCGGCGACCCGGCCTCGGCGCTATTGGAAGTGCTCGACCCCGAGCAGAATTCGAAGTTCCAGGACCATTACCTCGAGCTCGATTACGACCTCAGCGACGTGATGTTCGTCACCACCGCCAATTCGCTCGACATGCCGCAGGCGTTGCTCGACCGGATGGAGATCATCCGTCTCGAAGGCTACACCGAGGACGAAAAGGTCGAGATCGCGCGCGGCCACCTGATCCCCAAGCAGATGGAGGCGCACGGCCTGAAAGCGGAGGAACTCGAATTCGCCGACGATGGGCTGCGCTCGATCATCCGCCATTACACGCGTGAGGCCGGCGTCCGCACGCTCGAGCGCGAACTGGCCAAGGTCGCGCGCAAGGCACTGCGCCGCATCCTCGAGGGCAAGCTCGAGCGGGTCGAACTCAACGACGCCAACGTCAACGACTTCCTCGGCGTCAAGCGCTTCCGCTATGGCGTCGGCGAGGAAGAGGATCAGATCGGCGCCGTCACCGGCCTCGCCTGGACCGAGGTCGGCGGTGAATTGCTGACCATCGAGGCGGTCACCGTCCCTGGCAAGGGCCAGGTCAAGACCACCGGCAAACTCGGCGAAGTGATGCAGGAATCGATCCAGGCCGCGATGAGCTTCGTCAAGGCGCGCTCGCCGACCTACGGGGTCAAGCCGACCGTCTTCACGCGCAAGGACATCCACGTCCATCTGCCCGAAGGCGCGGTGCCCAAGGACGGGCCGTCGGCCGGCGTCGGCATGGTCACGGCGATGATTTCGACCCTGACCGGCATCCCGGTGCGGCGCGATGTGGCGATGACCGGCGAAGTGACGCTGCGCGGGCGCGTGCTGCCGATCGGCGGGCTCAAGGAGAAATTGCTGGCGGCGCTGCGCGGCGGCATCACCACCGTGTTCATCCCGGCCGAAAACGAAAAGGATCTGGTCGAAATCCCGCAGTCGGTGCGCGACGCGCTGGAGATCATCCCGGTCGCGCATGTCGACGAGGTGTTGAGCCGCGCGCTGACCCAGCCGATGCAGGCGATCGACTGGACCGACGCCGACGATTCGGCGACCGATCCGGTCGTGCACCCCGCCGTCGGCCCCGATGGCCCCGCCGTTCGTCATTGAAGGCTTTGACTCGCGCCCCGACTCTTGCCTTAAAGGCGCGTCGTTCTGAAGCCCGAGTCTCGTTCGGGCTGTCCGGGAGTTTGGGTTGATATGAACAAGCAGGAACTCATCGGCCATGTCGCCGATCGCGCCGGCCTTTCGCGCAACGATGCCAGCCGGGCGATCGAAACGATGCTCGACATTGTCACCGGCGCGTTGAAGCGCGGCGACGAGGTCCGGCTGGTCGGGTTCGGCAATTTCTCGGTCACCCGGCGCAAGGCCTCGACCGGGCGCAACCCGCGCACCGGCGAGCCGATGCAGATCAAGGCCTCGTCCCAGCCCAAGTTCCGCCCCGGCAAGATCCTCAAGGACGCGGTGCAATAGGCGTGCCGCAAGGCAGGCTGGACAGCCTCTCCGGCCTCGCTTAAGGGCGCTCGACCGCCGGCATGGGCGCGTAGCTCAGTGGTAGAGCACACCCTTCACACGGGTGGGGTCGCAGGTTCAATCCCTGCCGCGCCCACCATGCTTCGGACAGGAAAAAGGCCGCGAACCCGGTGGGGCCGCGGCCTTTTTGCCTGATGTAAGGAGTAGCGCTGGCGCTACTGCAGATAGCCCGGCTGGAAGCTAGCCACGCGGCGGATCTCGGCCCAGTCGTCGAAGAAAATCTGGCGGCCTTCGCGATGGATCAGTCCCTGCCGCTCCAGGTCGGCGAATACGCGGTTGACGTTGACCGAGGTTTGCCCGGTGATGTCGGCAATCTGCTGCTGCGTGAACGGGTTGAGCATCGAATCCTTGGGCACGTCGGTGCCCGACCGCTGCGCCGTCTCGCACAATAGGTGAGCGACCCGCGCGGTCGAATCCCGCCGCCCGCAATTGACCAGCCATTCATAGCCGATCGAATTGTGCCGCTGGATCAGCTTCCAGAAGAACCGCGCCATGGCCGGATTCTGTTCGACCAAGGCGTTGAAGTCGTCGGCCTTGCCGATCATCACGTCGCTGCGGACGATCGCTTGAATGCCATATTCGGCATCGCCCTCGCGCGGCAGGATGCCGTCGCCGGGGAAGCGTAAGGCGACGATCTGCCGCCGTCCCGAGCCGTCGGACTTGAACTTGCTGAGCAGGCCCGAGCGCACGAACATCACTTCGTTGCGGGGCACGCCGGGTTCACGGAACGGACGCCGTGCCTCAACCGTCACCGTCTTGTGCGGCATGGCCTCGAGCAGCTTGACGAGCTTGGGATCAAGCCCCGCCTTAATCAACGTGTCACCGAGCGCGACTTCTTCGCCAGAACCGGTCCGAGCGATCCGACTCACATTTCATCCCCTCGTCTCGTCCCGAGAATGCTCCTCGGGCGCGAATTTCGCAACGTTTAACAATCTGTGTGAAGTTTTCTGCCAATTACTGCTGGCAATCACGCAACGCTTAACGCTTGGCCGGGGCGATGCCCCACTTGGCGCCCGAGCGCAACCTCGCGGCGCCCCGGCCGACGCAATTGAGTCACGGCCCGCCGCTAGCTATGGTTTTGATCGTGTTCAGCATTTTCGTGAGCGCCAGCCGTTGCGTCGGGTCGCCGTGGCCTGCCGATGGCGGCTTTGCTTGCCATATCGGCAAGGCCCGAATAAGGAGCGCCCGCGCCCTATTGCGGCGCAACGTGGCGATCGTAGCTCAGTTGGTTAGAGCATCGGTTTGTGGTACCGAGGGTCGCGGGTTCAAGCCCCGTCGATCGCCCCATTTCCCGGCTTTTTGAGTGGATGGCGGCGCTGATGAACACCCCGTGGGATTATCCTGATTTCGACGCGCATGAGGCGGTGCATGTCATCACTGATGCGGCCAGCGGGCTGCGCGCGATCGTCGCCATGCACTCGACCCACCTCGGCCCGGCGGCCGGCGGTACGCGGCTGTGGCATTATGCCGACGATGGCGAGGCGCTGACCGACGTCCTGCGCCTGTCGCGCGGGATGAGCTACAAGAACGCCATGGCCGGGCTGCCGCTGGGCGGCGGCAAGGCGGTCATCCTCGCCGATGCCGAACGCACCAAGACCCCCGCGATGATCGCCGCCTTCGGCCGCGCGATCAACCGGCTGGGCGGCAATTACGTCACTGCCGAAGATGTCGGCATGAGCGTCGCCGACATGATCGCCATCTCGCATCAGACGACGTTCGTCGCCGGTCTGCCGGTTGCCGGCGGCGCGGTCGGCGGGGACCCGGGGCCGCACACCTCGCTTGGCGTATTCCTCGGCATCAAGGCCGCGGTCCGCCGCGCGTTGGGCAAGGACAGCCTCGCCGGGCTCCACCTCGCCATCCAGGGCGCCGGCAGCGTCGCCGGCGGGGTCGCCCGCTGCGCCGCCGCGGAAGGTGCCCGCCTGTCGATCGCCGACGTCTCGCGCGAGCGGGTCGAAGCGCTCGCCGCAGAGACTGGCGCGACGATCGTCGACCCGGCGCAGATCCTGTCGCTGCCGGCCGATGTCGTCAGCCCCAATGCGCTGGGCGCGATCCTCACCGAACAGAGCATCGCCGCGCTCGACACGCCGATCGTCGCCGGCGGCGCCAACAATCAGCTCGCTACCCGCGACGACGGCCAGCGGCTCGCCGCGCGCGGCATTCTCTACGCCCCCGACTACGTCATCAACGCCGGCGGCATCATCAACGTCTCGACCGAATATCTTGGTGATGGCGATGCCGGCCTGGTGCGCCAGCGGATCGACGGCATCCCCGACCGGCTCGAGCAGATCTGGGCCGAAAGCGCCGCCACCGGCCGCGACCCGGCCGCAGTTGCCGACGCCATGGCCCAGAAGCTGATCGGGCGCGGCTAACAAGGGTTCGCAATGACCGCCGCGATTGGCTAGAGGCGACACGCTCATGCACGCCTATGCCAACCCCGCCCGCTTCCTGAGGTTCGCCCGGCCCGCCACCGGCTGGCTGCTCGGCGTCGGACTGCTGCTAGTGATGGCGGGCACCTACGGCGGGCTGTTCGTCACCCCGCCCGACTATCTGCAGGGCGACAGCGCGCGCATCCTCTACATCCACGTCCCCGCCGCCTGGCTCGGCATGGCCGGGTGGGGAGCGATCGCGGGCGCCTCGTTGAGCCAGCTCGTTTGGCGGCATCCGCTCGCCGCTATCGCCGGGCGCGCCGCGGCGGTGCCGGGCGCGACGTTCGCCGCGGTGTGCCTCGCCACCGGCTCGATCTGGGGTCGCCCGACCTGGGGCACGTGGTGGCAGTGGGACGGCCGGCTGACGTCAATGCTGATCCTGTTCTTCCTCTACCTCGGCTATATCGCTTTGGCGCAGGCCGAGCGCGAGCGCGGCGGGGAAGGGCGGATGGCGGCGCTGTTCGGCATCGTCGGCGCGGTCAATTTGCCGATCATCCATTATTCGGTGCTGTGGTGGCGCACCCTCCACCAGGGCCAGTCGATCACGCTTGGCGGGTCGACAATCGCGCCCGAATTGCTGTGGCCGTTGCCGCTGACGATGGTCGGCTTCACCGCCTTGTTCGCGGCGGCGATGCTGATGCGGATGCGGACCGACCTCGCGCTGCTGAAGCGCGACGCCCGGCTGCGGCGGGCGGCGAGCGAATGAACCCCTGGCCATTCGTCATCGCCGCTTATGCGCTGACGGCGCTGGCGACCGTCGGGCTACTCGGCCTCAGTGCGCTCGCCATGCGCCGCGCGGAGGCTGACGCCGACGCCGCCCGGCGGCGCTGATGGCGCTGCGCCCAAAGCATCAGCGGCTGGTCCTCGCCGCGCTGGCGCTGGCGGCGCTGTTCGGCGCCGTGCTGCTGGCGATGTGGGGCCTCAAGGATCGCGCAGCTTACTTCGCCACGCCATCGGACATTGCCGCCGGGCATTATCAGCCGGGCAAGGCGATGCGGCTCGGCGGGATGGTCGTCAAAGGCTCGCTGCAGCACGCGCCAGACGGCGTCACCATCCGCTTCGTCGTCAGCGATCTGAAGCGCACCACCCCGGTCCGCTTCACCGGCATCACGCCGTCGCTGTTTCGCGAAGGCAGCGGGGTCGTCGCCGACGGGCGGCTGGCGCCCGATGGCCTGTTCGTCGCCGACAATATCCTCGCCAAGCATGACGAGCGCTACATGCCACCGCAAATGCCCAAGGGCATGGCCCGGCCATGATCGCCGAGGTCGGGCTTGCCGCCTTGTGGTTCGCCGCACTGCTAGCCGCGCTGCAGCTGGCGCTGTCGCTCGGTGCCGGCGGCGTGGAGGGCAGGGGCCTTGCCGCCATCCGCGCCGTCGCGGTCGGACAGGCGGTGCTGACGCTGGCCGCGTTCGCCGCGCTGATTGCCTTGTTCGTCCGCTCGGACATGAGCGTCGCTTTGGTCGCCGAGAACAGCCACAGCGAGAAGCCCTTGCTTTACAAATTCGCCGGGGCGTGGGGCAATCACGAAGGCTCGATGCTGCTGTGGGTGAGCGTGCTGGCCCTCGCCGGGGTGGCGGTCGCCTTGCTCGAGCGGCGGCTCGACGCGCGGACGTTGGGCGCGACGCTCGGCGCCCAGGCGGCGCTCGCGCTCGGCTTCTTCGCCTTCTTGCTGTTCGCGTCGAACCCGTTCGCCCGGCTCAATCCCGCCCCGCTCGAGGGGCAGGGCCTCAACCCGCTGCTGCAGGACCCCGGCCTCGCCTTCCACCCGCCGACGCTTTACCTCGGCTATGTCGGCCTGTCGGTCGCCTTCAGCCTCGCCGTCGGTGCGCTGCTGACGGGCGAAGTCGGCCCGGCGCTGGCCCGGGCGATGCGGCCGTGGGTGCTCGGCGCATGGATCTTCCTCACGCTCGGCATCACGGCGGGCAGTTACTGGGCTTATTACGAGCTCGGCTGGGGCGGCTGGTGGTTCTGGGACCCGGTCGAGAACGCCTCGCTGATGCCGTGGCTAGCCGCCACCGCGTTGCTCCACTCGGTCAGCGTGCTGGCCAATCGCGGCGGGCTGCGCGCGTGGACGATGATGCTCGCGTTGATCGCATTTTCGATGTCGATGGTCGGCACCTTCCTCGTCCGATCGGGCATCCTCACCTCGGTCCACGCCTTCGCCGTCGATCCCCAGCGCGGCACCTTCATCCTCGCCCTGCTCGCCCTTTATGTCGGCGGCGCGCTGGCGTTGTTTGGCTGGCGCATCGCCAGCGTCCGCGAAGGGGCGCCGTTCGACCCGGTCAGCCGCGAAGGCGCGCTCGTCGCCAACAATCTGCTGCTGTCGGTGATCCTCGGCATCACCTTTGTCGGGACGCTTTACCCATTGGTCGCCGAAGCGCTGACCGGCGACAAATTGTCGGTCGGGCCGCCTTACTTCAACGCCGCCGCCGGCCCGCTAGCGCTGATCCTCGCCGCTTTGTTGCTGTTTGCGCCGCAGTTGCGCTGGCGGCGCGATGACAAGCCGCTGTGGCCGCGCCTGGCGCCGGGCGCGCTGACCGCGGCGACGGCGTTGCTCGCAACCTGGCTGCTGGCGCCGGAAATGGCGCTGCTGCCGCGCCTCGGCCTCGCGCTCGGCGTCGGCCTCGTCCCCGCCAGCCTGCTGCCCTTGCTTGGCCGCTCGCTCCGCCGCACGCCGCTTGCAACCTTCGGCATGGTAGTCGCCCACCTTGGCGTCGCCGTGGCGCTGATCGGTATGGCGTCGGACAGCGCCTTTACCGAACAGAAGCTCGTCGCCGCCCGCCCCGGCGACAAGATCGAGGTCGGCCCGTGGCTGGTCGAATTGCGCGCCATCATGCCGGTCGCCGGCCCAAACTGGACCGCGCTCGAAGCTGACCTGCGCGCTTCGCGCGGCGGCGGGGTGGAAACGCTCCGCCCGCAATCGCGCAGCTTCACCGCCCCGCCGACCGTCACCAGCGAAAGTGCCATCGCCACGTTGTGGAACGGCCAGCTTTACACCGTCCTTGGCGAAAGCGCGGGCGACGGGCGCTGGCAGCTCAGGCTGTGGTGGAAGCCGTTCGTCACCTTGATCTGGCTCGGCGGCGTGCTGATCGCGCTGGGCGGCGCACTCGCGCTGGGCGGACGGGCGTGGCAGGCGCGCCGCCGCCGCCGTTCCCGCGCCGACGCCGAGGAAGCGTTCGCATGAGCCGGGCGCTGCGTTTCATCCCGTTCGCATTGCTGCTGCTGTTCCTCGGCGCGGTCGGCTGGCGACTGGCCAACCCGCCCGACACCCGCATCGTCTCGCACCTAGTCGGGCGTCCGCTGCCGGCGTTCGCGCTGCCCCCGGCGCTTCCTGGCCGTGCCAGCGTGTCGGCGACGGCTCACGGCCCGCGGCTCGTCAATTTCTTCGCCAGCTGGTGCGTGCCGTGCATCGGCGAGGCGCCGCTGCTCGGCCAGTTGAAGGCCGAAGGCGTGGCGATCGACGGGATTGCAGTGCGCGACCGGCCGGACGATATCGCCCGCTTCCTCGCCCGCTTCGGCGATCCCTACCGCGCCATCGGCGCCGACGCCGACAGCCGCGCGCAGATACTGCTCGGCTCGTCGGGCGTACCCGAAACCTATGTCGTCGACGGGCGCGGCGTCATCCGCCTCCACCATGTCGGCCCGGTCGAGGCCGGCGACCTGCCCGAGCTACGTAGCGCCTTGGCGGCGGCGCGATGACGCGGCTGCTGATCCTTGCTGTCGCGCTGGCCGTGGCGGCGCCGCTGCGCGCCGACAGCGACTTGCCACAATCGCCATGGGCCAATCGCCAGCTGCCGGACCCGCGGCAGGAAGCCGCGGCCGAGGCGCTGATGGAGCAGATCCGCTGCCTGGTGTGCCAGGGCCAGTCGATCGCCGACAGCAATGCCGACCTCGCCGGTGAAATGCGTGCGTTGGTTCGCCAGCGCGTTGCCGCCGGGGAACCGCCCGAACAGATCCGCGGCTGGCTGATCGACCGCTACGGCGCGTGGATCAGCTTCCGCCCGCCGGTCGAACCGTTGACCTGGCCATTATGGGCGGCGCCGCTGCTGCTGCTCGCCGGGGGAGCCTGGCTGGCGCGGCGGCGGCTCAGGAAGCGCGCCTGATGGCCTATGTTCCGATCCTGCTGATCGCCGCCGCGGCGCTCGCCCTGATGCGCCTCACCGGCCTGCGCGGACCGTTGCTGACCCTCGGCGCGGCGGCGCTCGCATTGGGCGGGGCGGGGTATGCGTTGACCGGGCGCCCGGGCCTCACCGGGGCGCCGCGCGAACAGGCCGAACGGGCGCCGCCGATCCCGCTCGACGTGCCGCGCCATGCGCTGATGGGCAATTTCACCAACGCCGATCACTGGCTGATTATCGCCGACAGTTTCGAGCGGCGCGGCAACACCGCCGACGCGGTCGGCCTGCTGCGCTCGGCGGTGCGCGAGCATCCGCGCGATTATGCCTTGTGGGTCGGGCTCGGCAATGCGCTGACCGACCATGCCCGCGGCTACACCCCGGCCGCCGCCTTCGCCTTCGATCGCGCCGCCGAGCTCGCCCCCCGGGTGCCCGCGCCGCGCTTCTTTCGCGGGCTGGCGATGATCCGCTCTGGCCAGGTGTCGGAGGGCATTGCCCAGTGGCGCGCCCTCCTCGCCGATGCCCCGGCGGAGGCCAGCTGGCGCCCGATGGTCGAGGATGATTTGCTGGCGATCAGCGGCGGCTCGCCATCGCCCGCCGCCCCGCCGCGATAGCTCAGACCGGGACGAACGGCAGGTCGAGCGCCTCGGCGACCGCCTCGTGGCGGATCTTGCCGCCCGATACGTTGAGCCCCATCGCCAGATGCGGATCCTCGGCCATCGCCTTGTCGGCGCCGAGGTTGGCAATCCTCAGCGCGAACGGCAGCGTTGCATTGTTGAGCGCGAAGGCGCTGGTCCGCGCCACCGCGCCCGGCATGTTGGCGACGCAATAATGGATCACCCCGTCGATCGTGTAGACCGGGTCGTCATGGGTGGTCGGCTTCGACGTTTCGAAGCAGCCGCCCTGGTCGATCGCGATGTCGACCAGCACGCTGCCGCGCTTCATCGTCTTCAGCATCTCGCGCGTGACCAGCTTGGGTGCCGCCGCGCCGGGCACCAGCACCGCGCCGATCACGACTTCGGCCTCCTTCACCGCCTGGGCGATCGCCGCCTTGGACGCGAACGCGGTCTTGATGGTCGAGCCGAAGTGCATGTCGAGCTCGGCCAGCCGGTCGTTGTTGATGTCATAGATGGTAACGTCGGCGCGCTGGCCGGTGGCCATTTGCGCGGCGTTGATCCCGGCGACCCCGCCGCCGAGGATCGCGATCTTGGCCGGGGCCACGCCGGGGACGCCGCCGAGCAGCACGCCGCGGCCGCCTTGCTCTTTCTCGAGGTAGTGCGCGCCGACCTGGATCGACATCCGCCCGGCCACTTCGCTCATCGGTTTCAGGAGCGGCAGCGCGCCCGACCGGCTGGTCACCGTTTCATAGGCGATGCACGTCGCGCCCGATTTCATCAGCCCTTCGGCCTGCGGCTTGTCGGCGGCGAGGTGGAGGTAGGTGAACAGGATATGCCGCGGCTCGAGCATCGCGATCTCGCCCGGCTGCGGCTCCTTGACCTTCACGATCATGTCGCTCTGCGCGAACACGTCGGCGGCGGTCGGGAGGATCTTGGCGCCGACCTTTTCGTACGACGAGTCGGAGAAATCGATGCCCATCCCGGCCTTGGTCTCGACATTGACCTCATGGCCCGCGGCGATGAGTTCGGCTACCGAGGCCGGGGTCAGGCCGACCCGATATTCGTGGTTCTTGATTTCCTTGGGCACACCGACGCGCATGAGAATTGCTCCAGGATGGGATTTCGCCGCGCTATAGCCGTGCCTCGGGCCGATTGCAGCGCCTTTTTGGCGGTGCTAGTGCGGCCCGCCGCGCCGCCCGGCGCTTCGAGGGTGTCTGACGCATGAGCATTTCCCCAACCGGCGTCGCCGAGGCCGTCTCGCCCGAGGCGCAGCCGCACGCCCATGTCCAGGGATCGCTGCCCAAGCTTGCCGTCGGCGCCATCGGGATTGTCTTCGGCGACATCGGCACGTCGCCGATCTACGCCTTCCGCGAGACGTTCGCCGGGCATCACACCTTGCGCCCCGACTCGCTCCACATCTTTGGCGTCCTCAGCCTGATCTTCTGGTCGATGATGATCATCGTCACGATCAAATATGTCAGCGTCATCATGCGCGCCGACAACAAGGGCGAAGGCGGCAGCCTCGCCTTGCTGGCGCTGATCAACCGCTCGGTCACCGGCGGTGAGAAAAAGAAATGGACCGCGGGCATCGTCATGCTCGGGGTGTTCGCCACGGCGCTGTTCTACGGCGACAGCATGATCACCCCGGCGATTTCGGTGTTGTCGGCGGTCGAGGGTCTGACCACGGTCCAGCCCGGCTTCGCGCCCTACGTCATTCCGACCGCGATCGCGATCCTCGTCGGGCTGTTCGCCATCCAGTCGCGCGGCACGGCCAAGGTCGGGCTGTTGTTCGGGCCGATCATGCTGTTCTACTTCGCCACGCTGGCGGTGCTTGGCGTGTGGCACATCATGACGTTCCCGCCGGTGCTGTACGAAATGCTCAACCCGTGGAACGCCATGGAATTCTTCCTCCACGAGCCGCTCCCGGCATTCATCGGCATGGGCAGCGTCGTCCTCGCCGTGACCGGGGCCGAAGCGCTCTATTCGGACATGGGCCACTTCGGCCGCAACCCGATCCGCGTGTCGTGGCTGTTCTTCGTCATGCCGGCGCTGCTGCTCAACTATATGGGGCAGGGCGCGATGCTGTTGGCGCAGGACCCGGTGCAGGCGCTGGAGACGGTCAAGAACCCGTTCTTCTTCCTCGCCCCCGAAATGCTCCGGCTGCCGCTCGTCATCCTTGCCACCATGGCGACGATCATCGCCAGCCAGGCGGTCATCTCGGGCGCTTTCTCGGTGACTCAGCAGGCGATCCAGCTGGGCTTCATCCCGCGCCTGCGCATCACCCACACCAGCGAGCATGCCGCGGGGCAAATCTACATCCCGATGATCAACTGGACGCTGATGATCATGGTCATCTTCCTGGTCGTGACGTTCAAGTCCTCGTCCAACCTCGCCGCGGCTTATGGCATTGCGGTGACCGGCGCGATGCTCATCGACGGGGTGCTAATCTCGGTTGTCTTCACCACCTTGTGGAAGTGGCCGCTGTGGAAATCGCTGCCGCTGCTGGTGCTGTTCTTCACCATCGACATCCTTTATTTCGGTGCCAACCTGCTCAAGGTCCCGGCCGGCGGCTGGTTCCCATTGCTGGTCGGCGCCATCGCCTTCACCTTCCTCACCACCTGGGCGCGCGGGCGCAAATTGATGATCGACCGCATGGCCGAAGCCAGCCTGCCGATCGAGGTCTTCATCAAGTCCGCCGCCGCGTCCGCCGCGCGCGTCCCCGGCACCGCGGTGTTCATGACCACCTCGATGCTCGGTGTGCCCCACGCGCTGCTGCACAATTTGAAGCACAACAAGGTGCTCCACGAGCGGATCATGCTGCTCACCGTGCGCATCGAGGACGTGCCCTATGTGGCGCTCGAAAAGCGCATCGAGACCAAGGATTACGGTCAGGGCTTCTTCCGCATCGTCCTGCGCTACGGCTTCATGGAGGAAATCAACGTCCCCGCGGAGCTCGCCAAGATCGAGAAATGCGGCCCGGCATGCAAGATGATGGACACCAGCTTCTTCCTCGCCCGCCAGACCCTGATCGCCTCGTCGCGACCGGGCATGGCGATCTGGCGCGAGAAACTCTTCTCGTGGATGCTGCGCAACGCCGAAAGCGCGATGGAATTCTTCAAGCTCCCCACCAACCGAGTCGTCGAACTCGGCAGTCAAGTCGAGATTTAGGAACACTCAGGACTGCGACCGGTTGGCGCCTGCATGGAAAACATCGCCACCTGGGTCGCCCCCATCGCCACGACCTTCGCCGCGCTGATGACCGCGTCAAACCTCGGCAGCCGGGTCACCGGCTGGGGGTTCGCCGTGTTCCTGGTTGGCTCGATCGCCTGGATGACATTGGGCCTCGCCACGCACCAGCCGAACCTGGTGTGGCAGAACGTCATATTGTCGGTGCTCAACCTGTTCGGCATGTGGCGCTGGCTCGGCCGCCAGGCGCGGATCGAGGAGGGCGGGGAGCGCGCCGCGGCGAAGAGCGCTGCGTTGCCGAGCGAAACCCTGTTCCCGGCGTCGCTGCTGTCCAAGGCCAAGCTGGTCGGCGCGGGCGGCCAGCCGCTCGGCACGACGATCGACGCGATGATCGGGCGGCGCAGCGGGCGCCTGGCCTATCTCGTCATCGCCGAGGGCGGGGTGGCGGGGGTCGGCGAGCGCTTCCGCCGGCTCGACTGGGCCGCCGCAACGGTCGATGACGATTCGATCCGCACCGCCACCTCAAGCCTCGACCGACTGCCGGAGCTAGCCCCCGACGACTGGCCGGGCCGGTGATCGGTGCGCTGATCGTTACCGCCGACTTCCTTCCCGCCGATCTGGCGGCGCTCGACAAGTTGCGGCGCGCCCATTTCCCGCCCGAGCGCAACCTCCTGCCGGCGCACCTCACCCTGTTTCACGCGCTGCCGCCGTCGGCCGAAGCCGAACTCAAGCGCCACCTCGCCCGGCTTGCCGCCGAGGCGGCGCCGGTGGCGATGCTCGACCCGCCCTACAGCCTGGGGCAGGGCGTTGCCTTTCGCGTCCGCTCAGCCGCCCTCGACGCGATCCGCGCCGATCTCGCGGACCATTTCCACGGCAGCCTGACCGCGCAGGACGCCGCCGCCTGGCGCGCCCATGTGACCATCCAGAACAAGGTGAAACCGGCGGATGCGCAGGCGTTGCTCGCTGACCTGCTGCGCGATTTCCGCCCGCGCCCACTGGGCATCGCCGCGCTTGCGCTTCACCGCTACCTCGGCGGCCCGTGGCAGCGCCTGGGGCGGTTTCCCTTTCGCGGCGCCTAGCTGAGGTCCCCGACGGCGTTGCAGTTCAAATCGAACGCCGCCATCCCGGCCTCGAGCACCGACGGCAGCATCGGCATGTCCATCAGCGCGTCGATGATGTTGTGCTCCTCGCCGGCTTCCTCGAGCGCTTCGTCCCAATCGGCCGCCTCGTAGGTGCCCTGGCCGACCCAGCAGAACGCCAGCACTTCGGCGAGCTGGTCCTCGGCAAGATCCTCGAACGCCGCGGTCAATTCCTCCTCGACGCTGTCGTTGATCGAATCGTCGAGCACCGACAGCGCCTCGCCATCCTCGCCGTCGACATTCTCGGCCGCCTCGCCGCCGTCATAGTCGGTCGGCACCTGCGCTTCATATTCGCGGGCGCGCAGGATGATGCGGCACAGCATGTCGATCGGGGTCGCGGGTTCCATCTCGGCTTTGTCTCCTGTTCAATCGACTGAACGAGGGCCGCCCCGCGCGGTTCCGCCCAGCGGCTCGCGCTTGATTGACGCTGTCGGGCGGCGACCCTATAGGCTCGCCCGCGTCCCCTCGCGGGCAGCCCATTGGGGCGGAGTAGCTCAGCTGGTTAGAGCAGCGGAATCATAATCCGCGTGTCGGGGGTTCAAGTCCCTCCTCCGCTACCAAATTCCCGTCGCTTATCGCGCCCAGGCCAGCACGAAATCGCCGTCCGACCTCAGCGCCGCCGGGTCTCCATCGAACAACACGCTCTCGCCTGGCTTCACCGGCTCGCCGTCGATCTCCATCGCCACGTCGACCGGCAGCACCTGGAGGTCGCGGGTGTAGGGGAGGGCGGGGGGCGATTGGTGGCACCAGGCGCAGCCGAACGCGCCTTCGTCGGCCAGCACTTCGGAGCGGGTGCGGTCTATCGGCCCGTCGAGTGGGTCGTGGTGGGGGCGCGGCTTGGCCACCTGGCGGGCTTCCTCGAGGTGCAGCGGGCGGTCTCGGCCGTAGTCGTAGAGCCTGAAGGTGACGTCGGCCGACTGCTGGATTTCCATCACCACCAGCCCCGGCCCGAGCGCGTGGACCGTCCCCGCCGGATTGTAGATGAAATCGCCGGCGCTGGGCCGCCGCCAGTCGATGTCGTCGACGATCGACCCGTCCCTGGCGTCGTCGACCAGCGCATCGGCGGTCATCACCGTCTTCGTGCCGATGCCGAGTTCGGCGTTGGCCTCGGCGTCTAGCACGACCCAGCATTCGTCCTTGCCGCTTTTCAGCCCCATCGCCTTGGCCTCGGCGTCGTTGGGGTGGACCTGGACCGACAATCGCTCGCTGGTAAACAGATATTTGACCATCACGCTGAGCGGGCGGTGAGCGGGCGCCTCGAACCAGATCTCGCCGACCTTGCGCGCCGGGTCGGCGCCGAACCGGGGGTCGATCCCGACCACGCCCCACGGCTTGTCGACGATGCGGGTCGGGAGCCTGGTGATCATGGTTGGTAGTCCTAATCCATTCGCGCCATCATCTCCGCCATCGGGATGAAAGCGAAGGCGACCGACGAATCCGCCAGCCCGTATGGCAGGAACAACAAATCACCGACCCGCATGGCTCCACAGGTATAGACGACGTTGGGGACATAGCCGTCGCGGTCCTGGTCGAACGCCGCCAGGATCGGCTCGCGCGAGCGGGCGAGGATTTTCGACGGGTCGTCCTTGTCGAGCAGGATCGAGCCGATGGCGTATTTGCGCATCGCCCCGACGCCGTGGGTCAGTACCAGCCAGCCCTCGTCGGTCTCGATCGGGCTGCCGCAATTGCCGATCTGGATATATTCCCACGGGAAGCGCGGCTGCATCAGCAAATCGCCGCCGTTCCATTCCTCAAGCTTGTCGCTCTGCATCAGGAACAGGTTCTGGCCGTCCTGCCGGCCGATCGCGAGGTAGCGCCCGCCGACCTTGCGCGGGAACAACGCAATGCCCTTGTTGACCGCCGCGCTGCCGGTCATCGGGCACAGGTCGATCGCCTTGAAGTCGCACGTCCGCATCAATTCGGAGCGGATGCCGCGGCCCGAATAAGCGGTGTAGGTGCCGACATATTCGCGGCTGCCGTCGTCATGCAGGAAATGGGTCATCCGGAGGTCTTCAAGCCCATTGGCCTGGGCCGGCGTGATCGGGAAGATGACCGTCCCCGACAGCGTGCTGTCCGGGTTGCGCAGCACCGTCACCGGCCCGTCTTCGTACAGACCGTCGCAATCGGGCGCGTCGGCGGCGGTGGCAAACGGCGGCTGCGGCGCCAGGCTCAGCCGGCCCTTGGCCGAGATCAGGCCTTCGCGGAACGCGATCGAACTGATGTGGCCCTCGCCGACGGCGCGCAGCGACAGGATGATCCGGGTGGTGTGCTTGTCGAGCCCGCTCTGGTCGGGGTGGGGGACGACGCTGGGGTTCATCAGCGCCGCCGCGGCATAGCTATATTCGTGGCAGAAATAAGCGCCGATCAGCTGCTGCTGCTTGGGGTTGATCTTGGCTTCGTCGAGCTTGAGCAAGTGGCGGATCTGCTCGAACCGTTTCTGGAACACCTTCTTGGTCTGCCAGTGGCGCTCTTCGAAATCGCGGAACACCTCGCCCAGCTGGCGGCGGGTTTCCTTGTCGCTCAGCGTCAGGATCGCCTCGACCAGCCGGCGCGCGCGGGGGGAATCGGTGCCGCTGCCCTGCCACGCCAGATGGAACGGACGGACGACGACTCGCGACGGGTCGGCTGCAAGGCGCAGCGGATGCGTAAACCCGTTCAGCATTGGGCGAATAGAAAACAATGAATGGCGGCTACACCTGCGCTTCAGGCCGGGACGGGCGTCCTTGTAGCTGCTTTTTGACGCAAGGAAAGCGTGCGCATCGCGATCGCCGCCAGGTGCAGCGAGAGGATCGATTCGGCGCCCTGGTTGCGGTTGATCCCGTGCCGCATCAGCCCGTCATAGCAGCTGCCATGCTCGGGAATCGCCAGCGGCACACCGGCCTCATTGTCACCGACGAACCAGCCGAACGCCGCCGCCGCCGTCTCGTGCCAGCGCGCGTCGCCGGTCGCCTTGAGCGCGGCCGCGGCGGCATCGATCATCGCCGACGCTTCCAGCGGCTGCTGGTCGAACGCGGCCGGCGGGGCATAGCGGTGGCCGAACGATTCCGATCCGACCGGACGGAACTGGCCGCGCGCGCCGCGCTGGATCGATTCGATCCAGCCCAATGTCCGCACCCCGGTTTCGACCCAGTCGGGCCGACCCAGCGCCATGCCGGCGCGGATGTGCGCCTCGCACAGCCGGGCATTGTCATACGCCAGCACCGGTTCGTACCAGTCCCACCCGTCGCGGGCGAAGCGGCGGTGCAGCATATCCATCGTCGCGCCCGCCCGCTCGATCGCGCCGAGCGACGGCTGATGCGCCGGTTCATGCTCAATGCGGGCGATCGCCCCAAGCGCGGCGAAAGCTTGCGCGCGCGGCGAATGGAGCGGGTCCATCGCATCGACCGCCAGCTCGTACAATTCGCGGGCCCAGGCCTTCATCGACCTGTCGACGGCTTTCAGACCGGCCACACCAAGCGCCCACAGGGTGCGGCCATTCGAATCCTCGCTCCCGGCATCTTCCAGCCAGCGCCGGTCGAACCCCATGAAGTTGCGGAAGCGCCTTGTGTCGGGGTTCCACGCGCCCTGGACGAACGCTGCGTAAGTATAGGCCAGACGCGCGGCGCGGGGGTCGTCGCGGCGAAGCACCGCAAGCAGCAGCGCCCGGGCATTGTCGTCGATGCAATAGCCATGATCGCGGTCGGGGATGCCGTGAATGCTGTGCTGGAGCATGCCGGTGCCGTCGCTCATCCGCTCGACACCTTCGAGCGACAAGGCGAGCGCTTCGCTGGCGTCGATCCGCCGGTCGTTAGCCGGCGCGCGCACCGCGCCGCGCCGCGCCGCCATCGCTTCGAGCGCACGTTCGGCGACCCGCGGCCAGAGCATGGCACGGGCGTTGTGATAGATCGCGCGCGACAGCGCCTCGCGCCGCTCGGGCTCGTCGAGCAATTTGCCGATCGCGCTGGCCAGCGCCTCGTTGCTGCCCGGATCGACCAGCACGCCGCGCCCGTCGGCAAGCAGTTCGGCGGCATGCACGTATGGCGTCGAGACGATCGGTTTGCCGACCGCCGCGGCGTAGGACAATGTCCCCGACGTCACCTGGGCCATGTTGAGGTAGGGCGTCACATAGACGTCGCTGGCCTGAAGCAGGTCGAGCAATTCCTCCTGCTCGACGAAGCGGTTGTCGAACCGGACATGGTCGCTCATGCCGAGCTCGGTGACCCGCTCTTCGAGCGAATGGCGGTAGGCGTCATGGTCGTGGCGAAGCAGATTGGGGTGGGTCGCGCCGACCACCAGGTAGAGCGCGTCGGGATGCGCCGCGACGATCGCCGGCATCGCCTCGATCATGTGGGCGATGCCCTTGTCGGGCGCCAGCAGGCCGAACGTCATCAGCACCGTGCGCCCCTCAAGGCCGAACCGCGCCTTGAGCGAGTCCGGCGCTACCAACGGCCGGTCGGGGACGCCGTGGGGGATGACCATGATCCGCCGCGGATCGACCCCGTAGCGGCGGCGCAGGGTCGCGGCGCCGCTCTCGGCCATGACGATCAGCAGATCGGCCCGCGCCAGCAGCCGGCGGAACACCTCGAGCTCGGCCATCGACGGCGTCTCGAGCACGGTGTGGACCGTCACCGCCAGGGGCAGGCGCACATCTTCGATGAGGTCGAGGATATAGGCCCCGGCCTCGCCACCGAAGATGCCGAACTCATGCTGCAGCCACACCGCCTCGGCGCCGCTGTCGGCGATGGCGCGCGCCGCCTTGCGATAGGCGTCGCGCTCGTCGGCGTGGATGGTGGTGATGGCGTTGGGGTAAGTGACCCCGCTGGCGTCATCCATGGCATAATGGTCGAGGGTCAGCGCCGGGTAGCGCACGGCCAAGGCATCGGACAGATGCGACGTGAAGGTTGCGAGTCCGCAATTGCGCGGCAAGGCGTTGCCGATCAGGGCGATTCGGCCGAATGGCGGACGCGAAGGCGCCCGTGAGTCCCAATCGGTGTCGCGAACGCCCACTGCGTCGGCCTCAAGCATCAACATTCCTCGCGCTGTCACCCCGGCGAATGCCGGCGTGATAGAGAAACGCCCGAACAGCGTTCGGGTTGCGGCTTATTCACTACAGCAGCATTTATTTCTCGCAGGTGCAACACTGTTGCTCGCAAGTGCAGCACGTGCTGGCGCATCGGAAACGCAAAACGCCCGGACCATCGCTGGTCCGGGCGCCCTTGCGTGACGATTGCTCGTCAGCCCCCTTAGAACTGGCTGAGACCATGGCCTCAGGAGCGACTGTTTGAACCGCGCTTGGGCGCTCGGCAAGCGCGAACGCTATATTCGCCACACTTTGCTTTATGCTGTGTCTAACCGGTCACATCGTCTCGCGGCAGGCGGCTCCATTGCCAGCCTTCGGACCGCACTCTAAAGCGGCGCCCCATGCGCCTCTCCAAAGCCTTCCTCCCCGTCCTCAAGGAAAGCCCGTCCGATGCCCAGATCGTCAGCCACAAGCTGATGCTCCGTGCCGGGCTGGTGCGCCAGACCGCGGCCGGCATTTACTCCTGGCTGCCGCTCGGCTTCCGCGTCCTCAAGAAGATCGAGCAGGTCGTCCGCGAGGAACAGGACAAGGCCGGCGCGATCGAAATGCTGATGCCGACCATGCAGTCGGCCGATCTGTGGCGCCAATCGGGCCGTTACGACGCCTACGGCCCGGAAATGCTGCGCATCACCGACCGCCACAAGCGCGAGATGCTGTTCGGCCCGACCAACGAGGAAATGATTACCGAGCTGTTCCGCGGCGACGTCAACAGCTACCGCGATCTGCCGCGCACCCTCTACCACATCCAGTGGAAGTTCCGCGACGAGGTCCGCCCGCGCTTCGGCGTCATGCGCGGCCGCGAATTTTTGATGAAGGACGCCTACAGCTTCGACCTCGACGAGGCTGGCGCCCGCAACAGCTATTACACGCAATTGCTGGCCTACCTGCGCACCTTCCAGCGGCTCGGCATCCAGGCGGTGCCGATGAAGGCCGCGTCGGGCCCGATCGGCGGCGATTTGAGCCACGAGTTCATCGTCCTCGCCCCGACCGGCGAGAGCGAGGTGTTCTACGACGCTGCGTTCGAGGACATCGACTGGAACCGCGCCGACCTCGATTACAGCGACGAAGCCGGCCTTCACGGCCTGTTCGACCAAATCAGCTCGACCTATGCCGCAACCGATGAGACCCACGACGAGGCGCGCTGGGCCGAAGTCCCCGCCGACCGCCGCCGCACCGGCCGCGGGATTGAGGTCGGGCACATCTTCTACTTCGGCGACAAGTACAGCGCCTCGATGGGCCTCAAGGTGTCGGGCTCCGACGGCACTATGGTGACTCCGCAGATGGGCAGCTACGGCATCGGCGTGTCGCGGCTGGTCGGGGCGATCATCGAGGCCAGCCACGACGATGCCGGAATCATCTGGCCCGACGCGGTCGCGCCGTGGCAGGTCGGGCTGGTGACCATGCGCGGTGACGATCCCGCCAGCATCGCCGCCGCCGACGACCTCTATGCCCGGCTGACCGCGGCCGGCGTCGAAACCCTCTACGACGATCGCGACGAGCGGGGCGGGGTCAAGCTCGGGTCGATGGATCTGATCGGCTTGCCATGGCAGGTGATCATCGGCCCGCGCGGCCTCGCCGCCGGCACCGTCGAGCTCAAGAACCGCCGCTCGGGCGAGAAGGTCGAACTGCCGATCGACGCGGTCGTCGGACGGCTGGCCGGATGATCCTCAACCGCTACGAACGGATGGTCGCCAAGCGTTACCTCCTGCCCGGCAAGGGCGAGGGGTTCATCTTCCTCGTCGCCGGGATCAGCCTCGCCGCGGTCGCGCTCGGGGTCGCCGCGCTGATCATCGTGATGAGCGTCATGAACGGCTTCCGCGCCGAACTGTTCGACAAGATCACCGGCCTCAACGGCCACGCCATCGTCCAGGGCTATGACGGCCGTCTGGCCGGCTGGCAGCAGATCGCCGCCGCCGCCAAAAAGACCCCCGGCGTGACCTCCGCCGTGCCGCTCATCGAACAGCCGTTGATGGCCTCCTCCAACGGCCGCGTCGAAGGCGTGCTGGTGCGCGGCAACCGGCTCGAGGACATCCGCGGCAATGCCATCCTCAACGGCAACATCAAGGCCGGCGACCTGCGCAACATCGTCCCGGGCAGCGGCCAGGTGGCGATCGGCGCGCGCCTCGCCGAATCGCTCGGCGCTTACCCGGGATCGGAAATCTCGCTGATCAGCCCCGAGGGCCGCTCGACCGCCATCGGAACGGTGCCGCGCATCGTCAGCTACACCGTCGGCGCGGTGTTCGAGGTCGGCGTCTACGAATATGACAACACCTTCGTCATCATGCCGATGGAAGACGCCCAGAATCTGCTGATGATGGGCGACGACGTCGGCATGGTGGAGGTGCAGACGGTCAACCCCGACAAGGTCGCCGACATCCTCGCGCCGCTGCAGGCGGTGGTTCGCGGCAAGGGCGTCATCATCGACTGGCGGCAGATGAATTCGGCTTTGTTCGAAGCGCTCGAGGTGGAGCGTATCGCGATGTTCGTCGTCCTCTCGCTGATCGTGCTGGTGGCGGTGTTCAACATCTTGTCGTCGCTGATCATGCTGGTCCGCGCCAAGACCCGCGACATCGCCATCCTGCGCACCATGGGCGCCAGCCGCCGGGGCCTGATCAAGGTGTTCGTCACCGTCGGCGTGACCATCGGCACGCTCGGCATCCTGCTTGGCGTCATCCTCGGCGCGATCTTCCTGTTCTTCCGCCAGAACATGGTCAATCTGATCCAGACGCTGACCGGCCAGAATCTGTGGGATCCGTCGGTCCGCTTCCTCTCCGAACTGCCGTCGAAGACCGACCCGGTCGAAGTCACCGCGATCGTCGTCACCGCCTTCGTCCTGTCGTTCCTTGCCACGCTTTACCCGGCATGGAAGGCGGCCAGCACCGACCCCGTGCAAGTGCTCCGCTATGAGTGATGTGCCATCTACTGCGCTCCGCGAGGCCGCGCCCCCCGTCCTTCAAACCACCGGGCTCAAGCGCAGCTTCACCCAGGGCGACGTCACCATCGAGGTGCTGCGCAGCATCGATTTGTCGGTCAAGCCGGGGGAGATCGTCGCGTTGCTCGGTCCGTCGGGCTCGGGCAAGTCGACCTTGCTCCAGGCGGTCGGGCTATTGGAAGGCGGGTTCGAAGGCTCGATCCGCGTCGC
>JBDSRV010000056.1:0-27627 GCA_039929125.1 Sphingomicrobium sp. | reverse complement strand
GATCGCGCAATTCTTCATCGACCCGCCGCCGCAGGCGATGATCCACCGGCTCGCCCAATGAGCGTCGACGAAACCCCCGCCGGCTCCCCCGCCGAAAATGCTGCCATCGACCGCAAGTGGCGGCTGTGGGCGACCGTCATCGTCATCGCCGCCATTGCGCTCGGCGCCTTGTTCGGCATGGTCATCATCCCCGCCGGGCAAAAGGAAAACGCCCATTTGTCGATGCACGACGCAATGCGCCGCGCGGTTGGGCTGGCGGCCGGCTCCCCGGCGCAGCGCCAGCCGGTCAGCACCGCCCGCGCCATCCCCGTGTCGCAGGTCAGCTGGGATCCGGCGATCATGCAGATCCTGCTGGCCGGCAACAGCCGCCGCGGGCGCGAAGTGGCCGCCACCGTCTGCGCCGCCTGCCATGGCGAAAAAGGCCTCAGCCAGAGCGACGTGCCGAGCCTCGCCGGCCAGTCGCCCGAAGCGATCTACAAGCAGCTCCACGATTTCCGCAGCGGCGCCCGGGTCAATCCGCTGATGACCCCGGTGGCCAAGTCCCTGTCGGTTGCCGACCTTGCCAATGTCGCGGCCTACTTCGCCGCCGCCAGCCGCGAATATGCCGCGCTCGGCGCCCGCGACTATGCCGGCGAGCCGGAGACCGACCGGCTGGCCCGCGAAGGCGACAGCCACCGCCGTATCCCGGCCTGCCTGGCGTGCCACGTCAACGGTTCGGGCGGGCCGATCGAAACCCCGGTCCTGGCCGGGCAGGACAAGGATTACATCCTGGCTCAGCTCAACGCCTACGCCGCCGGCACCCGCAAGAATGACGTTTATGGCCGCATGCGCGATGTCGCCAAAAAGCTCACCCCGGGCGAACGCGCCGCGCTGGCGCGCTATTTCGAAGGGACGCTCTGAACCCTCAAGGTGCGTGTGGCGTTTCAGCCCGATGCGTATCGCCACCTACAACGTCAACGGAGTCAACGGCCGACTGCCCGTCCTCCTCGCCTGGCTCGAAGCGACGCAGCCCGACGTCGCCTGCCTCCAGGAGTTGAAGGCCCCCGCCGACAAATTCCCCGTCGCGGCGATCGAGGAGGCCGGCTACGGCGCCATCTGGCATGGCCAGAAAAGCTGGAACGGCGTCGCCATCCTCGCTCGCGGCGCCACCCCGGTCGAAACCCGCCGCGGACTGCCAGGCGATCCGGCCGACCTCCACAGTCGCTACCTCGAAGCCGCGGTCGGCGGGCTCATCGTCGGCTGCCTCTATCTGCCCAACGGCAATCCCCGGCCCGGCCCCAAGTTCGACTATAAGCTGCAATGGATCGAGCGGTTCGAGGCGCTCGCCGCCGACCACCTCAAGTTCACGGAACCGGTCGTCCTCGCCGGCGACTATAACATCATCCCGACTGAGGCGGACGCCTACAAGCCCGAGCGTTGGGTCGACGATGCCTTGTTCGCGCCCGATGCCCGCGCCGCTTATGCGCGGCTGGTCAAGCACGGCTGGACCGATGCGCTGCGCACCCTCTACCCCGACGAGACATTGTTCACCTTCTGGGACTATTTCCGCAACGCCTTCGCCCGCGACGCCGGTCTGCGCATCGACCATCTGCTGCTCAACAAGCCCGCCGCCAAACGCCTCAAATCGGGCGGCGTCGACCGCAGCGTGCGGGCGATGGCAAAGACCAGCGACCACGCCCCGGTGTGGATCGAGCTTGGCTGACTCGGCGCCTAGCGCGAGGCGGTCTTGGCCGGGACCGGTGGCGGCGCTTTCGCCAGGCTGGCGGGGTTGATCGCGACCAGCGGCTTGGCGCCGTCGCCTAGGATGATGAACGCCGCCCAATAGAAGGGGTGCGACGTCTTGGGGTCGTCCATCAGCCCGCGCTGCGCCTCGCCCAGTGCCTGCGCCAGCGGCTCGCCCGGCCGCGCCCCGAGCAGGCCGGAGATCAGCCGCTTGGTCGCGTCAAACTCGTCGGGTACCGGCCAGTGGCTGGCGACGACCGACCGCGCGCCGGCGCCGACAAAGGCGCGGACCAGCCCGTCGAGCGCATAATTGCCGCCGGTCGCCACGCCCGCCTCGCGCGATGCGCCGACGCTCGCTGACCCGGCGGTGTCGCACGCCGACAAGATGACCACGTCGGCGTCGAGCTTGAGGTCGAAGATCTCCTTGAAGCTCAGCAGTCCGTCGGATCCATCGGCGGCGAAGCTGGTGACCAGGGCGGGCCGCGCCGGGCATTCGGGCCGCGGCGCGGTGACCAGCCCGTGGGTGGCGAAGTGGACGATACGGAAATTGTCGAGATCCTTGTCGTTCAGCAAGGCGGTGTCGGTGAACGCCGCGTCGGTCACCACCCGGCTGTTGGTCGGCCCGAACAAGGCCGCGCCGACTTTCAATTCGTCGGCGGAAATCGGCCGCTGCCACACCTGCATCGGCCAGTCGCAATCGTCGGCGACGGCGACCGCCGGTCGCGTCACCGCCAGCGCATTGTGGCCAAAGCCGAGATAGGCTTCGCGCGCCCGGCTCGGTGCGATCGCGCGGACGTCGAGGAAGCTGCGCGGGCTGACCGAGATCGACACCTCGCGCCCGCGGCCCAGCCAGTCGACCCCGGTGAAGTCGAATTCGTCGCCGTTTGGCCGGGCGATCCGCGCCTTGTAGGCGTCGACCCCCGCCTGCCGCGTCGGCAGGACGTAAGGTGGCAGCTCGAGCATCGGCCCGTCGGGCTCGAACACCAGATGCTTCAGGCCGTTGAGCTCGGCGTCGATCGGCCCGAACAGGGTCAGGTACAACGCCCGCGCCCGGTCGAGGTCGAACGGGGTCACTTCGACCTGGCCGTTCTTCTCGCTGACGATGCTGTCGCGGATCTTGCCGACCTCGCCGCCCATCGCGGTGGTGGTCGAACTCAGCTTGAGCGCCCGCGCCGCGCCATGCGTGGCATAAAGCGCATAGATCGCGTCATCGACCACCATCATCTTGTAATAGCCCTCGCCCTCGCGCAGCGCAGCCTGCAGCTCGGCAAGGTCGACCCCCGTGGGCGACAGCGCTTTGTAGCGCGGATAGTCGGCGAGCTTGGATTGAAGCGCGGTCTGGCCGGCGCGGAGCGAGGTCAGGCTGTCCTTGGACGCGTCCAGCGCAACGCGCTCGCTGCCGGTCGGCGTGGCCAGCGCCGACAGGCGCGCCACTTCGGCCTCGGTGCGGACGATCTCGCGGGTGCGCGACACGGCCAGCCGGAACATCGCGCTGGCCTCGTCATTGCCGGCCGACAATTGCCGCGCCAGGATCGCCTGGGTCTGGGCCACGCCCGGGCGCTGCAGCACCTGGGCGGCGCGGAACATGCCCGCCGCCGCGTCGGGCGACCCGTCCTTGGACAGGATGTCGAAGTAAGGCGCCAGCAGCCCGCGCAATGCCGCGCTGCTGTCGGGGACATTGGCGCTGTCCTTGACCACCGCATCGAACAGCAAGCGCGCGCCCGCGCTGTCGCCAGAGCGGAGCAGGAACCCGGCCTTGCGGGCCCGCGCCGACAGCAGGGCCGGGCTGTCGGGAAAGGTTGTGGACAAGGCGGCGATGGCCTTGTCGAAGGTCGCCAGCGCGCCGCTGCGGTTACCCGACGCCTCGTCGACCATCGCCCGCTCGACCGCAATCTCGCTTTGCAGCCAGCTGGTCGACAGCACCTTGCCGTCGCGCACCTTGGCCATGTCGCCGCGGGCCTTGTCGAGCTTGGCCACGGCCTCGGGCAACTTGCCCTGGAGCCGCAGCGCAATGCCTTCCAGCGACAGCCCCTGCGCGTCAAGCACCGCGCCGCGCTCGGCCTGGGTCAGGCCGGAGCCAAGCTGCGCGACCTGCTGCGTGCTGGCGCTCGCGCGGTTGATCATCGCCGCCAGCGGGACGCTGATCAGGCCGCCGCGGATCGCCGCTTCCTGGTCGTTTTCAAGGACATCGGAAACCTTGCGCGCCATTTCCTGCAAGGCGCCCTCGGCGTCGCGCTGGTTGAGCGCGTTGGTCGCGCGGTAATTGCGCAGCAGCCGCTCGATCACGCCGTCGCCCTGCGGCGCGACCGCTTCGGCCCGCGCCATCAACCGCAGCGCCGCCGAGAAATTGCCCAGGTTCGATTGCTGCAGCCCCTGGTTGGCATAGGCTTCGGCGAGGCTCGCCGAGTCGCCATTGTCGCGGCTGGCCAGGTCTTCGAAGAACTCGGCCGATTCGGCGAACCGGCTGCCGTTGCCGCGGGCATAGGCTTCGGCCCGCGCGCCCGCCGCGTCGAGCGACCCTGCCTGGGTGCGCGCGAACGCCGCCGGGTCGCTGACCTCGGTCGTCGCCACCTGCACGACCCCGCTTTGCGGCTTGTCGAGCGCCACCGTCGCCAGCGCCAGGCGGATTGCCGGGTCATATCCGGCCAGCCCCTCGCTGACGAAACTCGTCTTGCCGCGGCTGACGGCATAGCGAAGATAGTCGAGGCTGGTCGATGCGTCGTGGCAGCGCGCGCCGGTGACCGGGCCAAGCCCGGTGATCGTCGCCGCTACCGGTTTGCAGTCGGTCGCGCTCGCGGGCAGAGCGCTTTTCGCGGTCATCAGATCGACCGCGCCGCGGATCGCCAGGACGCTGCCGACCGCCGAAGCGGCGTCTCGGCACGTGATCAGGTAGGCCCGGTCGAACATCCCCTTGAGCCGCGGGTCGGTCGGCTTCGACTGGGCGGTGCACAGCACCCCGGCATCGCCCAGCCGGAAGCTGTTGCGCGTGGAGATCGGCTGGTTGAGAGTCGTCCCGGCGACCGCCGGACTGACGGCCAGGCCGACGAGCATGGTCCCCGCGAGCAAGGCGCGGACAAGGACGGTGCCGGTGCTGGCCATCACTTTTCTCCCTGAGGCGCGATGACGCCGGCGCCGATCAGCGCCGGGTTGCCGCCGCCGCTGATCGGTTCGTCGGTTTCGTCGTCGTCTTCCATCGGCCGGGTGTCGAACAGTGGCTGCGGGGCAAGGATCGGGCTGCTGGCGCTGTCGTCGCCGCCGTCTTCCTTATTGTCCTCGATCGACTCCTCGTTGCCGAAGGGCAAATCATCGATCCCGGGTTCGCTGAACAGCACGAACTCGCTCGCCAGCGGCGGGCCCGGATCGTAGGTCGGCGGCGGCGGGGGTGGCGGCGGGATGTCGCGGCAGGCGCCCCCGGTCATCGCGCAGCCGTTGATCGTGCTGGTGGAGGAATAGGGCGTCAGGTCGGTGTCGGCGGTCAAGGCGTCGCGCACGTCGGCCCCGGTGACGGGCTTCCCGTCGACGACCAGCTGGCCGTTGGCGACGAGATCGACCGACCCCGCCGGGAGTCCCTGGGTCCCCATCACTTCGACCGTATTGGCAAGGAAGCCGGAGCGATCGGGGCCGCCCATGTTCTGGACCAAGATGGTGTAGGGCGACGCGACTGCCGCGGTCGTGACGGCGGCGGCTTGCTGGCCCCCGGCGCTAAGCACGACGTCGATCTCGCTGGCGCGGATGACCCCGTCGGGCCGCGCCGTGGTCGGCGCGGTCTGCAACGCGAGATCGCGGTTCGGGTAGGTTGAGTCGGCCGCCAATTTGTCGAGGATGGCGCCCTCGGCGACGTGCAGGTGCGGGGTGACGAAGGCGATGTAGCCGCCCAGCCCGCCTTGCGAATTCGCCAGCGCGATGGTGGCGGTGGCCGCATCGACCTCGATCCGCCCGGCGCCGAAGCGGACGCCGTCGGTGGAGCTGAAATTGCTGCCGATGACATCGCCGACGACGCGCATGACGCCCGAATAATCGCCCGGCGATCCGACCGCGAAGGAATAGGTTTTCTGTCCTTCGCCACTGCTGCCCGTCAGGGTCAGGTCGCCGATCGCCAAATCGATCGCCGAACTGGCTAGCGGGTTGGCATAGAATTCGAACGAGCCGGCCGTGATCCGCCCGAATTCGGCGCCGTCGAGCAAATAGCCGCCGCCATTGAGGCCGCCGCCGACAACCGCCTGGTTGGCGTTGCTCGACACCAACGTGACGTGGGGCGCGACGATGCTCCCGCCCGCGCCGATGGCGATGTCGTTCGATTGCAGGAAGACGCTCGAGCCTGACGAACCGGAGGCGTTCCACGCCCCCTGGATGCTCGCCGTCCCGCCGACCTTGGCGGCGATGTTCTGCGCAGTGATCGCGCCGCTGGTGAGGGTCTGGCCGACGAGCAGGTCGACCCGGCTGGCCGACGTCGGCCCGGCCAGGTTGATCGATCCGCCGGCGCTGGTGGCGTCGCCGCTGTCGATTGCGTCGAACACGAACTGGCGGTCGAAATCGCCGCGTCCGCCGGCCGCCGCGATCATGCCGAAACCGGTGATGGCGAAGCGCCCGGTGGCGCTGACCGCGCCGAACCCGCCGTCGCCGCCGATCATCGCCAGCACGCTACCCCCCGACTGGATCGAATTGACCAGCAAATTGCCGCCGACGCCCAGGCCGACGTTGCCGCCGGCATGGACATTGCCAAGGGTGACATTGTGATCGCTGCCGATGCCGATGGTATAGTCGCCCGGCCCTTCGGAGAAATAGGGGCTGACGATGCCCGCATCGAGGTTGGTCAAGGTGACCCCGTCGCCGCCCCAAACGCTGATCGAATCGCCGGCGCTCATGGTTGTCCCGGTGACCGTCCCCGCGGTATCGATGTCGATCGTCTGGTCGGCGCGGATCGCCTGGACGCTGATCGGACCGCTGGTCGATGTCATGGTAACATCCCCGCCGGCGTCGGTTGCGCCCGCGACAGTAATCCCGGTGCCGGCGGCGAGGTCGACGCCATAAGCCGCGGTGAGCGCCTGGGTGCCGATCGTCGTGTTGGCGTTGATCCTGATGTAGCTGCCGCTATTCACCCCGCCGGCCGTCGCGGACCCGCCGTTCGCGGCGACATTGACGTAGCCGCCCGCCGTCAGGTCGCCGAGTAGGACCGAGCTGGCGGATCCGATGAACATTTCCGCGTCGGTGGTGACGTCGCCGCCTGTGAAGGCCCCGCTGGAATAAGCCGAGACATTGCCGGCGGTGACGTCGCCATTGATGGTCACCGTGCCGCCGCTGGCGTTGGCCTGGCCAAGGTCGAGCGCGGCGAGGCTGAAGTCGCTGCCGATCTGCCCGGCCGACTCCATGATCGCCTCACCGCCGATATACAATAATGCGAGCGCGTTGATCGGGCCCAGCGCCATCGTGCCATCACCGAGCGCGACCACGGCATTGCCCGCGTCGATCGCCCCGGTGGTGAGGGCGCCGTGGCTGGCCAACAGCACGTCGTGACTGGCGTTGAGGTCGTCGGTCGTGACCGCGCCGCCCGAATTGATGGCGATGTCGTATGCCGCCCCTTCGAACACCTGGCTGAAGGCGAGGGACAACGGGATCCCGGCGGTGACATCGCCGACCTTGATGGCGCCGCCCGAAATCAGGGTGACTCCGTTGCCGGCCGTAAGGTCGCCCGCGCCGATGCTTTCGCCGGCGCCGATCAGGATGGAGCCACCAGCAAAGATGTCGCCGGTCAGGATCGACCCGCTAGTGACATGCTCGACATCGCCCGCCGCCAGTTCCACCGCGGCCCCGACGTCGATCGCGCCGGTCGTAATCGCCGTCCCCGCCAACACCTGCAGCGCCGCGTCGGTGGTCAGTGCGCCGGATGTGAAGCTGGTCCCGGCATTGCCGACGAACGACCCGACATTGATGTCGCCGTTGATCAGGATCGACCCGCCGGACGCGACCGGCAGGGATGCGAAGATCGGCGCCGGGTCGAAGCTGCCGGCGATCTCGCCGCCCAGCGCCATCATCGAATGGTTGGCGAGGTAGGCGGTGCCGCCCGCGGTCAGCGGACCGAAGCTCATGTTGCCGCCGCCCAGCGCGAGGAAGGCGTCCCCGGCGTTGACCGACAGGGTCGTGATGTTCCCGGTTGCCGCCAGCCCGATACTGTTCGCGGCAGCCAGCGTACCAGTGGTCAGCGTGCCGCCGGCGTTGAGCGCGATATTATACTCCGCGCCTTCGGTCGTGCTCGCGTCGATCAGGCCGGCCGAGACATTTCCCAGCAAGATCGAGCCGCCGCTGAGAATGGCGACCGTGTCGCCGGCGGCGAGGTTGAGCGCCGTCACGGCGCCGCCCGCGTCGATGTCGATCGATTCGCCGGCGTCCAGATTGTCGGCGTTGACCGTGCCGTCGGCGACGATCCTGAGGTCGCCGCCGGCATCGACGCCGTCAAGGAACACGCTGCCTTCGGTGTCGATCGACGCCAGGCCGCCGACGCCGATCGCGCCAGACGTGAAATTATTGCCGGCCTTGGCTTGTAACGACCCGCCCGAAATCGTCCCGTTGACGGTGATCGACCCGTGCGTGCGCACCGGTTCCGCGGCAAGCAATAGCTCGGGGTTGAAGTCGTCGGTGCCGCCGCCGTAATACGTGAACATCGAGCTGTCGGCGAGGTAGATGCGGCCATGTTGGCCCGCATGTATCGCGTCGATGGTCATATCGCCGGTCACCAGCAGCCCGACATCGGTGCCCGCGGTCAGCGTCCCGGCGATCAGCGTGCCGGGCGTGACGAAGCCGATCGCTTCGGCGCCCCAGACATCTCCGACGTGGATCGACGTCCCCGACCGCATACCGACCGAGAATCCCTCGTCGGTCGGCCCAACCGGGCCGTCCTGTCCCGCCGACAGATTGCCAAGCACCAGCGCGCCTTGGATATTGCCATTGATCTGGCGGCCTGCGGTCAAATTCCCGCCGGTCAGCGATCCGCCGGCCTGGAAGTCCATCGAATCGCCCGCGCTGGCGTCGTTGAAAGTGATGTTGCTACCGGCATCGAGGAAGATATTGGCCCCGGCGGTCAGCCCCGCCAGCGTGATCGAGCCAAGGTCGGAATAAACGTCGATGTCGGTTCCGGCGCCGATCGCGCCGATGCCGATATTGCCCGCCGCGCCGATATCGACGCGCCCGCCGGCATCGATGGTGGGGATGCTGACCGCGCCGCCCGACCGGACATAGGCCAGCCCGTCGACATTGATCGCGCCCGAGGTGAAGTTGCCGCCCGCCGCCGCTTGCAGCGACCCGCCCGAAATCGTGCCATTGACGGTAATCGATCCGCCGGTCAGCACCGGGTCGTTGGCGAACACCAATGCGGATTGAAAATTGTCGCCCTCGCCCTCAGTGCCGCCGGCCAGGAAGAAACTCGACAGATCGGTCAGGAAGATGCGCCCGGTGGCGTTGATCGCGCCGGTGTTGATGTCGCCTCCGACCATCGCCAGCACATCGCGTCCGGCGGTCAGCGTGCCGGTGCCGAGATTGCCGGGCGTCAAGAAGCCGATGCTGTCCTGCGCGGCGACATTGCCGATGACGATCGAAGTCCCCGACGACACCACGACCGAGAAGCCCTGCTCGGGCTCGACGTCCGGATATAAGAAGCCGGCCGACAGGTCGCCCAGCACCACGCCCAGGCCGCCATTGATATCCATCCTGCGGCCGGCGGTGAGGTTGCGGGCGTGCACCGTTCCGTCGGCGTCGAAATGGAGCCTCCCATCGGCAAGCGCGTCATGGGTGGAAATGTCGCCGCCCGCGCGCAGATGGATATCGTTGCCGGCGGTCAGGTCATTGAGCGTGATATCACCAAGTTGAGCCTGCACTTCGAAGTCGCCGCCCGCGTTCACATTGTTCGCAGAAACCGAGTCGCCGGCTTGCAGGTAAGTCCAGCTGCCGCTGTTGACGTTGGCAAGCGTGATGGTCGACCCGGCGTAGGCGGAAATATGGCCATTGGCATTGAGGTCGCCGAGGTCGATCAGGCCGTTGGCGTTGAGGTCGAGGGAACCCAGGCTGACGAGGTTGGCGTCGAGAATGATGTCGTGCTGGCTGTTGATGGTGATCGTGCCGGCGGTGATGGTGCCGCGGTTGATCGCCATCGGTGACAGCACGTCGAATAGGAAGTTGTAGGCGGTAAGCGACACCGACCCGGCGTTGAGCGCGCCATTGTCGATGTGCACGGCATAGCGGTTCGAATCGTTGACCCTGTAGCTGCCGTCGATCGTCACCGTTCCATTGATGATCTGCGTCAGGTCCGGGTTCGAATAGGGGTCATAGCCAGTGCTCGACGTGATCGCCGCCGCGAAGCTGCCAAGGTGCATACCCGCGTTTTCGACGAATACGCCGGTCCCGCCCGACGCCAGGCTCGCACCCGGGGTGCTGCCGTTGCCACCAATGGCGGTACTTACGACGGTCAACGCTCCACCGACGGTGAGCAGCGCGGGTGAACCGGGCAAGACCGCCGCGCGGCGCGCCGTAACCCAGATGTCGTTGGTCAAGGCGTTCCCGCCACCCCCGTTGACGATGCCGCCGGTGCCGCCGTTGCCGCCGCTGCTATTGGCGGTAAAGGCGGCGTTGCCAGTGACGGTCACGGCGCTGCTGTCGGCAATCAATTCGCTGAAATTGGTTCCCGCGTTGCCGCCCCTGCCGCCGCTGCCGTTGGCGACGGAATAGGAAACGCCGCCGTTGCCGCCGTTGCCGCCGGTCAGCTTGGCGGTCGCGATAATTGACCCGAATTGGGCGCTGGCGGCGGCGGTCGGACTTCCGGTGCCCGGGATCATCCCGATCGAGATTATCCCGTCGCCAGCGTTCCCGCCGACCCCGCCGACCCCGCCGACACTGCCCGTTCCGCCGGTTCCGCCGTTACCTCCGGTCGCCGAAATATTCGCCGCGATCGATTGCATGACCAGTTGGCCGTTGCCCGCGGTAGCCCGCGCGATGGCGCGCCCGCCGGTCGCATTGCCGCCGTTGCCGCCCATTGCGCCGGCCGCGCCGGTGCCTCCGTTGCCGCCAAGCGCGGTCGCGTTGAGCGATGCCGCGCCGGTAACGATCCGGTTGATCCCGCTGGCAGTATCGCTGGTACGGACGATCGCCCGCCCGCCGATCGCGTTGCCGCCCGCGCCGCCGTTCGAACGGCCGCTGCCGCCGCTGGCATTGGCATTGATGGTCAGTCCCGCAAGAGTGACGGTGCCGTTGCTCGACCGGTTGCCCACGGTCACCAGCGCCACTCCGGCCCGCGCCGCTCCGCCATTGCCCGCGCTGCCGTTGCCGCCGGTGGAATTACTGTTGAGCAGCGTCGCTCCATCAACCTGAACCGTCCCGCCGCCATTGGCGTCGAGGATGTTGGTTGCGGCGGTGGGGGTAAGCGCGATGGCGTTGCCGCCGGTCAGGCCGTTGCCGCCGCTGCTCCAGTTAAGCATCGACAGGGTAGAAAAGGCATGCAAGGCGGCCCCGTCAGTCTGCACGAAGGCGCTGCCGCCCAGTGCATTGCCGCCGGTGCCATTGGTTGCTGCACCGCCCGTGCCATAGGCGTTAAGAACCACCGCGCCGGTAAAATTCCCGGCGCCGCTACTGCCTGAAATTCTCGCGGTTCCGCCGTTGCCAGAGCCACCGAGGCCGCCCGCTCCGCTCGCCGTTCCGCCCTTGCCATAGGCGTCGAGGGTCGTCGTCCCGCTGACCGTGACATTGCCGCCGGCGAAGTTGAGCTGCGAGCTGCTGCCCGTGCCGCTGCCGCCGCTGAGCCCGTCGCCGCCGATGCCATAGGAATGGAAGATCAGCGCATTGCCGACGTTGATGCTGGTGCCCGCGCCCGTCGCCGTCACAGTCGCATTGCCCGCCGTCGCATTGCCGCCGGTGCCGCCGCTGGCGTTACCGCCCCTGGCATCCGTCCGCACGTAAAGCGTCTTGGCAATATTGACGCTCGTCCGGTTGGCGGTGTCGACATAGGCGGTCCCGCCGGTGCCGGTTCCACCGCTCGATCCGCCATTGCCGCCAAACCCTTCGGCAGTGACGAACTGGTCGCCGAGACCGTTCAGATTGATCTGCCCGCCGCCCGATGCGCCGAACCCGATGATCGCCGCGGTGCCGCCATACCCGTCGCCGCCGCTGGCGCCGCCAAGGCCGTTGCCACCTTCGCCGTCGGCGAAATTATAGTAATTGCCGGTTAAGGTGAGCACCGCTCCGTCGGCCGATCCGAGGTAGGCTTGGCCGCCCTTGCCATCGCCGCCGCCATTGACCCCGTCGCCGGCGCCGCCGGTTCCGAAGGCAATCATGTTCAGCAATTTGAACGTCAACGTGTTGCCGCTGCCGGTCGCGCCGTTGATCGCGATGTAACCGCCTTCGCCGTACCCGCCTGACACATTGCAGCCGCTGCATTCGCCGTACGTGCCGCCTTGCCCGTTCGCCTCGATGTCGCTGAAGCCGCCAATGGCCACATGCGAATTGCCGCCGTTGGCGAGCACGCGGATCTCGCCACCCTTGCCGATGCCGCCAGCGCCGCCATGGCCCCATTGCGTTCCGCCGGTGCCGCCCGCGAAAGCCGTCAGCGCCCCCGTCGTCGATACGGTCCCGCCGCTATTCGCCTGGATCAGGATATGGCCGCCGGTGCCCGTGCCGCCGGCCAGGCCGTCGCCGGCCGCATCGCCGCCAGTGCCGTTGGCGTTGAGCGTCATCGTCTTGGCACTCAGCGTCTTGCCGTTGAACGCCTGGACGTTGATGTCCCCGGCGGTCGCGTTCTGGCCGGAATCGCCCTTGACGTCGGTGGTCGCGTTCAACGCCTTCTGGAAGGTCACATTGTTGCTGGTCGCTTGGACGTTGATCGTGCCCGGCGCGCTGAGGTTGACGTTGCCGGTGAACAGCGACGCGCCGCCATTGCTGGTCAGGCTGACGTCATGATCGGCGCTGGCATAAAGGTCGGACGTCACGGTGACACCATCCAGCTGGAGGTTCGATCCCCCGGCCTCGCCGGTGACCGGCGCGCCGCCGCTGATGTTGTTGCCCGCCGACAGGACGACCGCATTGTTCTCGACCCCGGCCGACCCGGCGACGTCGAAGCCCAGTTGCGACCCGGCGCCGAACAGCATCGTCATGGCATCGTTCTTGCTGACGCTGACGATGTAGGCGCGGCGGGTGGAACCCGCTGTCGCGCCCGCGGCGTTGCGGGTGATGGCGCCCGACAGGTAGACGCCCTGCGCGTCGGTGGTGCCGGTGTCGACCTGGATGTCCCACAGCCCGCTCTCGCGGATCGTCAGCGTCGCTTGTTCGGCGGCGACAAGCGCGGCAACGCCGTCGGTCTTGATCGTCCCCTGGACGTCGACCTTCGGCGCGACCAGCGCGATGTAATTGCCGGCGCCGGAGACGGCGAGGGTCGCGCCGGGGTCGACCCGGATGTAGCTATTGGGGTTTCCGGCGGCCCCGAACGCCATTGTCACATCGCCGGCGACATTGGTGCTGAGCCAATTGCCATCGGCGTCGTTGGTGACCGGCAAGGTGGTCAGGCCGAGCGAGCCGACGTTGATCGCCGCATGCTGCCCGATGACGACGCCGTTGGGGCTATAGAAAAAGACAGTCCCCCCGCCGCTCGAAGTGTTGATGATGCCGTCGAGCAGGATGCCGCTGCCGAGCGCCACCGGGTAAACCCGGTTGAGCACGGCGAAAGCGCCGTTGCCCTGGAATTCCGCCACCGCGCCGCTTTGCTGGAAGGTGACGATGCCGCCGCTCGCGGCGCCCGTCGCGCTCCAGTTGATGACCGCCTGGGGGGAGGTGACGTTGATCTGCAGCTGCCCGCCGCCGAGCACATGGGCGTGGGCGCCGGTCTCGCTGATGACCGTGCCGACGAATTGGGCCGCGGCCGGGCGCGGTGCCGCGAGCAACGCCGTGGCGATCGCCAACGTCGAGCACAGGGTCGCTTTGGGTACGAACCGGATCATCTTCACCTCCACGGCAATAATCTGCTGGTCAGCGTCAGCAGTACGCGCGGGCCTCCCCGCTTATGGGTCAGCCCCGCCTTCTCGAGCGGTTGGGCAACGGTCGCTTCCACGCGGAAGCGATCGCTCAAGCTGGCGCGGATACCCCCGCCAGCGGATTTCAAATGTTCGGGGTCGCCGGGCGTGCGCTTGTTCCACACCCAGGCGGCGTCGCCGAAGACGAACGGCTGCACCGACACCGACTCCATATTGGCCGGGATGATGCGCGGTCCGCGCAATTCGGCCGACAGGCCGGTGCCGCTGTCGCCGGTCAGGACCGCCGGGTCGTAGCCGCGGCCGATGGTATAATTGCCGGCGGTGAACTCCTCGAACGCGAACAGCGGGCTGAAGGCCAGTTGTGCGCGCGGCGACAGCGTCAGGGACAAGTCCCTGCCAATCGCCAATTCGGTGTCGGCGGACAGGCGGGCGAGAGTCGCGGTGGGGTTGCCGTCGGCGCGGCTGGGGCCAAGCACGCCGGGTCCGCAGCCAATCCGCGGACAGCGGTTGCTGGTGCCGAGCACGTCGAACCCGTGGCGCAGCTCGGCGGTCACCGAGGCGCGCCATTTCGGCCGGCGGGAGCGAAGGTCGACCGCGTCCCAATTCGCCCTGAGGAAGCCGATCCGCAGCCGGTCGCGCGATTGCGGGCCGAAGAAGTCGACATCCTGGTTGAGGAAATCGACGCCCGCGCCAAGCCACAAATTGTGGCTCTGCCGCCGCACCAGCGGGTAGCGCGCGCCGAGCGAGGCGTAGAGCGTCCGCGCCTTGAGGTCGGGCACGACCGCCGGGGCATTGAGGTCGGGACGGGTCCAGGCGTAGGTGAACAGCCCGTCGACGACCACGCCTTCATTACCCGGGCGGAAGCTGTGCGACAGCTGCAGGATCTGCTGCTCCTTGACCTGCACGGTGGAATAAAGCGAGACGCTGGTGACGTCGCCAAGGCCGGTCAGCCCGAACGCCTGGACGCGCAGCTGGCCGCCCCACCGGCCGGTCTGGGCCGATGCCAAATTCTGGATCATCAGGTCGGCGCTCAAGGGCATGCGCACGACCGACACTTCGCCGATCAGTTCGCCCGGCCCGGTGCCGGCCGGCTTGAGGGTCAGCTGGACGTTATAGCCGGGCAGGTCGCGCGCCAGCAGCAGGTAGCGCTCGGCCCGGAACCGGTCGAAAATCTCGTCATTGGCCAATTTGCTCAGGTAACCGGCCAGCTTGGCTTCGGCGCCGCCGGTCTGGCCGCGGGCGCGGACGGTGGTCACCCGCGCGAACAATGTCTCCATGTGGACAACGCCATTGTCGATCCGCTGGGTCGGCACCTGGACCGCCGCCAGATAGCCCTTGTTGCGAAGGATCGTCGCCGCCCCGTCGCGGATCTCGCACAGCACCGCCACCGGCTGGGGACTGCCGGCATAGGATGCCCAGGCGGGGCGAAGCTCGTCCTGAGTCGCGCCTTTCAGATTGTCGAACTGGACGGTCTGGATGGTGACCTTGATGTCGGCATATTTGGGGTCGGCGAGCGGGCACGGCGACCGCTCGATGCCGCCGACGATGTTGAGGTTGGGCCGCCGCTCCGGGGCCGCGGGCAGGGCACGGGTCAGCTCATCGCGAGTCGGGGCGATCGATTGCGCGCCGACCGTTGTCGGGATGGCGGCCAGCGCGGACGCCAACAACCCAAAACCCAAGTCGCGCTTACGCCTTGCACCCACCCGCATATATGTCCCCCGACAAAAGCAGGGACTCGCCGCGGCATGCCTGCGCGACTCCCAACTGTTAATTTTTGTGTAACCAAGATTAAGAAGAGTCAATGTTTAAGCCGTTTGAAAACTGACCTAAACTGACACAGCCTCATGGGCTTGGCTCAGTTGTTGTAGGCGCGCTCGCCATGCTCGGCGATATCGAGGCCCTCGCGCTCCGACTCCTCGTCGAGTCGCAGCGGCGTAATCGCCCGCACGATGGTCAGTGCCACCGCCGATCCGACCGCCGACCACGCCACCGCAATCGCCACCGCGAGCAGCTGCGCGGACAGCTGGTGGCCAAGGTCGTAGGCGTCGCCGCCATGCCCGCCAATCGCCGGCAATGCGGCCAGCGCGGTGCCGATCGAACCGACGATCCCGCCCAGTCCGTGGATGCCGAACACGTCGAGGCTATCGTCGAGCTTCAGCTGGTGCTTGAGCCGGGCGATGAAGCCATAGCAAACCGCGCTCGCCGACAGCCCGAGCAGGATCGCGCCCAATGGCCCGCTCACCCCCGCCGCCGGGGTCACCGCGACCAGTCCCGCGACCGCTCCGGAGGCGCCGCCCAGCAGCGACGGCTTGCCCGCCCGCCACGCCTCGATCCCCATCCAGCCGAGCATCCCCGCGGCCGGCGCGGCGAACGTGTTGAGCATCGCCACCGCGGCGACGCCGTTGGCCTCCAGCGCGGAGCCGGCGTTGAACCCGAACCAGCCGACCCACAACAAACCGGTGCCGAGCAGCACCAGCGCCAGGCTGTGCGGCGGCATCGCTTCCTTGAGGAAGCCGGTGCGGCGGCCGACGAAGCCGACCGCGACCAGCCCGGCCACCCCGGCATTGATGTGGACTACCGTGCCGCCGGCAAAATCGATCGCCCCCGCCGCTGCGATGAGCCCGCCGGGCGCCCACACCATGTGCGCGATCGGCGCATAGACGAAGGTCAGGAACAGCACGGCGAACAGCAGCATCGCCGAAAAGCGCATCCGTTCGGCCGTCGCCCCGACCACCAGCGCGATGGTGATCGCCGCGAAGCTCATCTGGAAACAGGCGAACAACAGCTCCGGGATGGCATGGCCAGGGGTCGCCAGCGGCCAGCCGCTGTCGCCGTCGACACCGCGCAACCCGTCCTTGGCGAGCGACCCGATGACCCCGCCGCCTTCGCCGAACGCCAGGCCATAGCCCCAGCCGATCCACACCAGGATCGCGATGGCGGTGACGGCCATCACCTGGCTCATCACCGACAGCAGGTTCTTGGCCCGCACCATCCCGCCATAGAACAAGGCCAGCCCGGGCAGCGCCATCATCATCACCAGCAACGTCGCGGTCAGCATCCAGGCGCTGTCGCCATGGTCGATGATCATCCCCGCCGGTTGCACGATCGCTGTCGCCTTGCTCGTTGCTGCAGTGCAAAAGCTGGCGGGGTGTCAGCCGCTTGGCAACGCCTGGGGCTGCCCCCGTGAATAATTCAACGCGCCGCCGGTAGGGCGCGCGGGCGTAGCCACAGCCGCAGGTCGCCGGCCTCGCCCGCCGGACGGAATCCCGCCCCCACCGCGCCCTGCTCGATCCAGCGGTTGAGCCGCTCGGTCTTGGTCCCCTCCTTGGTCTGGCGGAGGGTGACGATCGCCGCCGGCGGGTCGCTCGCCAGCATCGCCGGGTCGGCGAACGTCGCGATGTGCCAGGCGCGGGCGTCCCCGGGGGAGACCTGGCGATAGGTGCGGTACAGGAACCGCCCGCCGGCAAAGCGCGGGTCGATCGGCCGCCGCGCCCCGGCAAAGGTGTCGGGGTCAAGCCCGGCGATCGGCCCGGTCACCCCCGCCTCATCCATCAGCGCGTTGATCTTTGTCGCCATGCGGTCCTTCGCCAACGCGGCCGGCCCCGACCGCAGCGCGCCGCCCAGCTGGACCACGCTCGTCGCCACCCCGGCCACCGCGAACGCAGCCCACACCGCCTTCATCCGCCCCGACCGCAACGCCGGCCAGCGATCCATCGCCAGCCCGAGGCACAGGAACAACGGCGGCAGCGCCGGGATCCAATATTGGCGGAAACTCGGGTTGGGCAAATAGGCGCCGACCAATGACGCCGCGAGCAGCCCGCCGAACAACATCCGCCGTGGATACGCGTTCAGCCCGTCGCCCCGCGCCCGCCACGCCGCCGCCGCCACCGCAATCACCGCCGCCAGCGCCGGCCCGAGCAGCCCGAACAGGATGAAATTCCCCGGATGCCCCCAGCCCATCAAAGCGCTTTCATGGTTGGCGTTGTACCATTGCCGCGGCCCCTCGACCGGAAACACCAGCACTTCATAGACGAACGCCCCCGGCGGCGCCGCCGCCGCCACCGCGCCCACGAACAAGGCCGGGATCGCCATCCCCGCGAGCGTCGGCAGCAATGGCAGCCGCCGCCTCAACGCCCGCGGCCCGCCCATCGCCATCGCTACCAGCGCCGCGGCCGGCAGCGCATAACTTATCTTGGCCGCCGCCGCCGCGCCCATCGCCAGCGCACCGAGGAATGCCGCGCGGCGCCCCGGCGGCCCGGCCAGCGCGGCCAGCGCGGCGCACGACAGCATCACCGGCAGCGCGTCGTTGCGCACCACCGCCACGCCGAACAGAAACGGCTCGCACACCGCGAACAATGCCGCCGCCGCCAGTGCCGATCGCTCGCTCGCCCCGACCCGTCGCAACGCCACCCACAGCAGGCCGATCGCCGCCGCCCCGCACAACGCGTTGGTGGCCCTCAGCGCGAGGAACAGATGGTCCGCGAACAGCCCGGCGATCGGCGCGAACAGCATCGGCTGCAGCGGCGTTTGCAAATACGGAAAGTCGCGGTACGGCAGGCCATGCAGCGCCAGCTGCGTCGCCGCGACATATTGCCCCTCGTCGAAGCTGTGGCGGCGGACCAGCGCCAGCAGCAACAGCAGCAGGGTCAGCGCGACCATTACCGCCGCCCCGCGACCTGCGAGCCGGGGGGCGTCCGCCGGCGTCGGGCTCATCGCGCTTCGAACCCCGCCAGGCATTCGGCCAGCCACCGCCCGGCGGTCAGCGCGCTGAGGTCGCTGGGATCGAGCGGTGGGTCCCATTCGGTGAGGTCGATGATTGCCACCTTGGGGCACGCCGCCAGCCGCCGCACCGCCGCGAAGAAATCATGCGCCGCCATGCCCCCCGGCCGCGCGCCGGGCGCCCCGGGCAACTGGCCGCGGTCGATGACGTCGATATCGCAATCGATCAGCAGGGCGTCGCAATGCGCGACATGGCCCAGCGCGCGGGTGATCGCCGCCTCAATGCCGCGCGCCCGCACCTCGCCGATGCTGACGACCAGATGCCCTCCCTCGACCGCGTCGCGGTGCATCGCGGCGGAATTGGCGAACGGCGCCAGCCCGACCTGGGCGATGTTGCGCCCCGGCAGCCCGTCTTCGCGCAGCGCCCGCACCGGATTGCCATTGCCCAGCCCTTGGCCCGTGTCGCGCAGGTCGAAATGCGCGTCGAGCGTGATCAGCCCGACCCGATCGAGCGGCAACCCGATCGCCTGCACCCCGGGCCGCGTCACCGCATTATTGCCGCCGGCCAGCAATGTCAGCTGGTGCCGCGCCAGGCTCGCCGCGCACGCCTCGCGGATCGGCCCCGTCGCGTCCTCGATGGTCATGCCCTCGATCGCGACGTCGCCATGGTCGGCGATCTCGCTCTTGATCTCGCGCCCGGTTTCCAGGTCATAGCGCCCGATCCGCCGCAGCACCGCGCGCAAAGCGGCCGGCGCCAGGTCGCACCGCCCCGGCGTTACCGACCCCGCCGCCAGCGGCGCGCCGACCAGCCCCACGGCCGCATCGGAGGCACTTGGCGCATCGGCGCTCACCAGCAGGTCGGACAGGTTGGGCCAGCTCATCGGCTTGACGACTAGCACCGGCCGCCCCCAATGCCACTATCATGTGGGACCGCCTGCTTACCGATTGCCACGTCACGACGATGGCGCCAGCCCCCGGCAACCCGCTCGGCATCCTCGCCAACGCCGCGATCGGCATCCAGGACGGCCGCATCGTCCGCGTCGGCAAGCGCACCGAGCTCGCCGGTTTCCGCGCCCGCGACGTCGTCCCTTTGGGCGGCGCCTGGGTCACGCCCGGCCTGGTCGATTGCCACACCCACCTCGTGTTCGGCGGCAACCGCGCCGACGAACACGCCATGCGCCGCGCCGGCGCGACCTATGAGCAGATCGCCCACTCCGGCGGCGGCATCGCCTCGACCGTCGCCGCGACCAAAGCCGCGAGCACCGACCAGCTGCGCGACAGCGCGCGGCGCCGCCTCCACGCGCTGATGGCTGGCGGCGCAACCACGGTCGAAGTGAAGTCGGGCTACGGCCTCGACACCGCCGCGGAGATCCGCTTGCTCAATGCGGCCAAGGCGATCGGCCGCGACGCCCCGGTGCGGATCGTCCCCACCCTGCTCGCCCTCCACGCCCTGCCGCCCGGCACCGACCGCAACGCTTATGTCAAATTGGTCGCGGAGGAGATGATCCCGGCGGTCGCCCGCGCCGGCCTCGCCACCAGCGTCGACGCCTTTTGCGAAACCATCGCCTTCACCGGGCAAGAGGTCGAACGCGTGTTCACCGCGGCCCGCGCCAACGGCCTCGCCGTCCGCCTCCATGCCGAACAACTCTCGAACCAGAACGGCGCGGCCCTCGCTGCCAAATACAAGGCGCTCAGCGCCGACCATCTCGAACATCTCGACGCCGCCGGGGCGAAGGCGATGGCCGCTGCCGGCACCGTCGCGGTGCTCCTCCCCGGCGCCTTCTACGCGCTGCAGGAAACGAAGAAGCCGCCCGTCCAATTGCTCCGCGACCAGGGCGTCACCATCGCCATCGCCACCGATTGCAACCCCGGCACCTCGCCCTTGCTGTCACCGACTTTGGCGATGAACATGGCGTGCACCTTGTTCGGCCTGACTCCGGAGGAAGCGCTCGCCGGCATGACCTTGAATGCCGCCCGCGCATTGGGCCTCGCCCACGACATCGGCAGCATCGAAGCCGGCAAGGCCGCCGACCTCTGCGTCTGGCGCATCGACCAGCCGAGCGAGCTCGCCTACTGGATCGGCATGCCGGGACCCGAGCGGCGGATTTTCGCGGGTGTGGATGGCTGATACGGGAGGCCGCCCTCGACCCATCGCGGACATTACGCCCGACAGTAGCTGGTCACCGGCAGGCTTCTCGCAAACGATGCCGCGCCCATAGGCCAACTAACCGCCGCTGGCTGGCAGGTCGCTGTTGAGGATGTCCGCCGCGGCTTTCCACTCGCCGCCGATCTTCCGCCAGACCACGACGTACTTGCCGGTTTCGGTCTTTGCGGCGCCGTCGGGCGCAATCGTCAGGCTATACGTCCCACGGTCGAGCGCCATGTCACCCGACGATGACACAAGGATCTGCTCCGGCGCGAAGGTCAGGCCGAAACCGGGCGTCCGCATCATCGCTGCCCAGGTCTGCTGGATCGCCGCGCGTCCTTTGCTGATCGGCGCATTAGGCGGCATCACCGCGCCGTCCTCGGTGTAAAGTAAGGCAATGGCTGCAGCATCCTTGGCTTTGACGAGCTCAAGCCAGTGAGCGACCTGCCCGCGGATTGCCTGCTCATCGGCCCGAGTGTCGACAGCAGCGGTACTATTCACTGCGGCAGCGTCGTTGGCAGGTTTCTCTCCTGCCTGGCACGCGGACAGCAGCAGCGCCGCGCTCGAAAGTAGCAATAAAGATTTCGTCATTGGCCCCTCCTCAAAAATGCCTCGCCATGACACCGGTAACGTGTCTCCTGCACACTCGCCAGTGCCCGCCTTCCTCCTGTCGCCTCGCTCCCTATGCCCAGCCTCTTGCAATTCGCTGATTCATACTTTAACACTGAACCATATGGTTCAGCATTCCGCCGCCCGCCTCGATGCCTCGTTCGCCGCTTTGGCCGACGCCACCCGCCGTGGCGTGCTCGAGCAGCTGGGCCGCGAGGAAGCGTCGATCAGCGCGCTCGCCAGCAAATTCCGCATGACGCTGACCGGCATGAAGAAGCATGTCGGCGTGCTCGAACAAGCGGGGCTGGTGACGACCAAAAAGGTCGGCCGCGTGCGCGCCTGCCGGCTCGGCCGCCGCCCGCTCGCGGTCGCGGGCGCATGGATCGAGGAGCATCGCTTGCTGTGGGACTCGCGCTTCGACGCGCTGGACACCCTGCTCGAGGAACTGAAACACAAGGAGGAAATCGATGGGCTACGCGAATGAGGAATCCACCACCGGGGGCCGCACGAAGGTCGAACGCACCGACTGCGAACTGACCGTCACGCGAAGCTTCGACGCCCCGGCGCACCTGCTGTTCCAGGCGTGGAGCAAGCCCGATCTGTTCAAGCGCTGGTGGGTGCCCACGTCGGCCGGCGTCAACCTGCTGTCGTGCGAAATGGACGTCCGCACCGGCGGCAAATATTGCCTCACCTTCGGGCAGGATGCGGCCAACTCCATGGCCTTCTTCGGCAAGTATCTCGAGGTCGTCCCCGACTCCCGGATTGTCTGGACCAACGACGAAGGAGAGGCGGGCGCCGTCACCATGGTCACCTTCGACGAGCAGTCACCCGGCCACACCCTGCTCACCTTCCACGAATTCTATCCCACCAAGGAAGCGCTCGACGAAGCCTATGTCGGCATGGAAGCCGGCATCCCCGAACAGCTCGACCAGCTCGACGCGCTTGTCGCCACGTTGGGTGCCGGCGCGGACGAGGCTTGATCGCCAACAACATCCTGGCGGGTGGGTTGAGGGAGCCGGGGCCGCCAATCCCCACCCCTCACCACCGCCGCATCCGCGCGATCAGGGTGACGAAGAAGGCCGTCGACCACCCGATCAGGATGATCCCGTTGATACCCTCGATCGCCGACACCAGTCGCCAGCCGGGCGCCATCGCCGCGTCGCTATAGCCGATCGCGCCATAAGTGATGGTCGAGAAATAGACCGCCTCGCGCAGCCCCTCGACCGCGCCGATGGCAAGGTAGACGAAGGCGTAGAGCCAGATCTCCAGCCCGTGGACGACGAACAGCCCGAGCGCGACGGTCAGCGTGTTGACGATGCCGCGGCCTGACAGCGGGTGGATCCGCACCCTGCGTTCCGCGCGCTCCTCGACCCGCAGCAGCCGCGACAGCGCGTACAGGCCGATGGCGTGCATCGACACGGTGACCATCACCATCAATGTCGCAAGCAGGAGTTCGGCGCCCATCGTTCCCTCCTAGGGGCATCGGCGGCCCCGCGCCATCGGCGGGCGTTGCGTATCACCGCGGCAGCGGCCACACTCGGGCATGGCCCAACCCGCCCAGACTGAACCCGCCAAGGCCGAACCCGCCAAGGGCGGCGCCCGCGGGCTGCTTCGCCTGCTCGGCCCCGGGCTGATCACCGGCGCCGCCGACGACGACCCCAGCGGCATCGGCACCCACAGCCAAATCGGCGCCCAGTTCGGCTACGGCCTCGCCTGGACGTTCGTCCTCAGTTTCCCGCTGATGGTCGTGATCCAGGAAGTCGCGGCGGAGATCGGCCGGGTCACCGGGGTCGGCATCGCCCGCAACCTGAAGCGCCATTACCGCGGCACCTTGTGGTTCATGGTGTCGCTGTTGCTCATCGCCAACGTCGTCAACTTGGGCGCCGACCTGAGCGCGATGGGCGCCGCCTTGGCCTTGCTCGCCGGCGGCAATGCCGGGCTCTACACTTTGCTGTTCGGGATCGTCTGCATCATCCTCGAAGTGTTCCTCAGCTACCCGCGCTACGCGTCGGTGCTCAAATGGACGACGCTGACCCTGTTTACCTACGTTGGCGTGGTGATCGTCGCCCATGTCCCGTGGCCGCACGCTTTGCGCTCTTTGGTCGTGCCCGAACTGCAGTGGAACGCGGCTTACGCAACCGCCTTGGTGGCGATCATGGGCACCACCATCAGCCCCTATCTGTTCTTCTGGCAGGCGGGGCAGGAGATTGAGGAGCAGCGCCGCCACCACGTCAAGCCATTGTGCATTACGCCGAAGGACGCCGGGCCGGAATTGAAGCGCATCCGCGTCGACACCCTGGTCGGGATGGCGTTCAGCACCATCGTCAGCCTGTCGATCGTGTTCGCCACCGCCGCCACCTTGCACGCCAGCGGGGCAACCGACATCGCCACCTCGTCGCAGGCGGCCGAGGCGCTGCGCCCGATCGCCGGGCAATTCGCCTTCGCCATGTTCGCCATCGGCATCATCGGCACCGGCCTGCTCGCGGTGCCGGTGCTGGCCGGGTCGGCGGCTTATGCGGTGGCGGAAATGGCCGGCAAGCCGGGCAGCCTCGACGCCAAGCCGCAAGGTGCGCGTCTATTCTATGCAACCATCGCCATCACCACGCTGGCCGGCGCCTCGCTCGACAGGGTCGGGATCGACCCGGCCCGCGCCTTATACTGGGCGGCGGTGGTCAACGGCATCCTCGCCGCGCCGCTGATGGCGGTGATGATGCTGATCGTCCGAAACCCGCGCGCGATGGGCCGGCTCACCGTCTCGACCCGCACCTTGGTCCTCGGCTGGGCGGCGACCGCGATCATGTTCGCCGCCTCCCTGCTGTTCCTCGGCTTCACCCTCCACGACTGGCTCGGCACTTGATCCGTTCGTCCTGAGCCTGGCTCCCGGATGTCCCCCGGGCATCCGTTCGTCCTGAGCTTGTCGAAGGGCTGCTTTTCTTTCTAAGCGGTGAAGCTCAAGGGCAGTCCTTCGACGTTGCTCAGGACGAACGGGTTTGATGAACAACCGCATCGACAACAGCCGCCGCATCAAGGCGCGCACCGGCCCCACCCTCGTCGCTAAGTCGTGGCAGACCGAAGCCGCGGTGCGGATGCTGATGAACAACCTCGACGCCGAAGTCGCCGAGGATCCGCAAAGCCTCGTCGTCTACGGCGGCATCGGCCGCGCCGCGCGCAACTGGGCCTGTTACGACAAGATCGTCGAGGTGCTCGAACGCTTGAATGACGACGAAACCCTGCTCGTCCAATCTGGAAAACCCGTCGGCGTCTTTCGCACCCATGCCGATGCCCCGCGCGTGCTCATCGCCAATTCTAACCTCGTCCCCAAATGGGCGACGTGGGAGAAGTTCAACGAACTCGATCGCCTCGGGCTGATGATGTACGGGCAGATGACCGCTGGCAGCTGGATCTACATCGGCACCCAGGGGATCGTGCAAGGCACTTTCGAAACCTTCGCCGAAATGGGCCGCCAGCATTATGGCGGCGACTTGAAGGGCAAGTGGATCCTCACCGCCGGCTTGGGCGGCATGGGCGGGGCACAACCGCTCGCCGCGGTCATGGCCGGCGCCCATTGCATCGCCGTCGAGGTCCAGGAAAGCTCGATCGAGAAACGCCTCGCCACTCGCTACCTCGACCATCGAGCGACCACCATCGACGAAGCGCTCGACATCATCGCGCATGCCACCGAACCGACGTCGGTGGGCCTGCTCGGCAACGCCGCCGAAGTGCTGCCCGAAATGGTCGCGCGAGGAATCCGCCCCGATGCGGTGACCGACCAAACCAGCGCCCACGATCCCGCCAACGGCTACTGCCCCGCCGGCTGGAGCGTCGCCGAGTGGATCGCCAAGCGCGAACGCGACCCCGCCGCCGTCGCGACAGCTGCCCGCCACTCGATGGCCCGCCACGTCGAGGCGATGCTGGCGTTCAAGGCGGCCGGCATCCCGACCTTCGATTATGGCAACAACATCCGCCAGGAGGCCTTCGACGACGGCCTCGCCCACGCCTTCGACTTCCCCGGCTTCGTCCCCGCCTATGTCCGGCCTTTGTTCTGCCGCGGCATCGGCCCGTTCCGCTGGGTCGCCTTGAGCGGCGATCCCGAAGACATTTACCGCACCGACCAGCGGGTCAAGGAACTCATCCCCGACGACGCCCACCTCCACCGCTGGCTCGACATGGCGCGCGAACGCATCGCCTTCCAGGGCCTGCCCGCGCGCATCTGCTGGGTCGGCCTGGGGCAGCGCCACCGCTTGGGCCTCGCCTTCAACGAGATGGTCCGCACCGGCGAAGTCTCGGCCCCGATCGTCATCGGCCGCGACCATCTCGACAGCGGCAGCGTCGCCAGCCCCAATCGCGAAACCGAAAGCATGAAGGACGGCAGCGACGCGGTTTCAGACTGGCCGCTATTGAACGCCCTCCTCAACACCGCGTCGGGCGCCACCTGGGTCTCGCTCCACCACGGCGGCGGGGTCGGCATGGGCTATTCGCAGCACTCAGGGATGGTGATCGTCGCCGACGGCACCGACGACGCCGCGCGGCGGCTCGAGCGTGTCCTCTGGAACGACCCCGCCACCGGCGTCATGCGCCACGCCGACGCAGGGTATGACATCGCGGTGGAGTGCGCCAAGGAGCAGGGGCTCGACCTGCCGAGCATCCGCTGATGCGGACCCGCCTCAGCATCTGCCGGCGTAAGGCCCGTTATGCGACCGGCCACGACGCCTGCCTCGCGATCGAGCGTGCCACCATCGCGCTGCGCCGTTACCGCTGCGACCGCTGCCGCATGTTTCATCTGACCAGTCGCACCAAGGGCAAGCGCGTCCCCCGGCCGCACGCTCCTTCGTCATTGCCGCCACAGGAAATGTCATGATCATTCTCACCCCCGGCACCGTTACCCTCGATCAACTCCGTGACCTGTGGAGCGGCGCGCCCGCCCGCCTGTCCGACGACGCGCTGGCCGCGATCGACGTCGCCGCCGCCACAGTTGACCGCATCGTCGCCGGGGGCACGACGGTCTACGGCATCAACACCGGTTTCGGCCTCCTCGCCCAAACCCGCATCCCCGCCGACAAGCTCGCCGACCTCCAGCGCAATCTTATCCTCAGCCACAGCTGCGGCCTCGGCGATCCGCTCCCGCGGGGCACCGTGCGGCTCATGATTATCCTCAAGCTGATCGGCCTCGGGCGCGGCCATTCGGGCGTGCGGCGCGTGGTCATCGACGCGCTGCAGGCCTTGCTCGACGCCGATGCCATGCCGCTCATCCCGGCGCAGGGCAGCGTCGGCGCCTCGGGCGACCTCGCCCCGCTCGCGCACATGGTCGCGGCGCTGATGGGCGAAGGCCGGATCGACCTCGCCGGGACGGTCATGCCCGCCGCCGACGCGCTCGGCAAAATGGGCCGCGACCCGCTAGTGCTCGCCCCCAAGGAAGGCCTCGCGCTGATCAACGGCACCCAGGCCTCGACCGCGACTGCGCTCGACGCTCTGTTTCTTGGCGAGCGCATATTCTCTGCAGCGATCCACGCCGGCGCACTGTCGGTCGATGCCCTGAAGGGCAGCATCTGCCCGTTCGACGAGCGCATCCATATGCTTCGCGGCCTGCCCGGCCAGATCGCCGTCGCGGCGCAGCTGCGCGCCCTCCTCGACGGCAGCGAGATCAACACCAGCCACCACGATTGCGACCGCGTGCAGGACCCCTACAGCTTTCGCTGCCAGCCGCAGGTGATGGGGGCCAGCTTCGACCTCCTCACCAACGCCGCGCGCACGCTCGAAATCGAGGCCAATGCCGTGACCGACAATCCGATCCTCTTCCCGGGATCGGACGAAGTCATTTCGGGGGGCAATTTCCATGCCCAGCCAGTCGCCTTCGCCGCCGACATCATCGCCATGGCGCTGTGCGAAGTCGGCAGCATTTCCGAACGCCGAACGTCGGTGCTGGTCGACCCCAACATGAGCCGGCTGCCGGCTTTCCTGACCGACGACGGCGGGCTCAACAGCGGGCTGATGATCCCGCAGGTCACCGCCGCCGCGCTGGTCAGCGAAAACAAAAGCCTCGCTTTCCCCGCCAGCGTCGACTCGATCCCGACCAGCGCGGGGCAGGAAGATCATGTCAGCATGGCCCCGATCGCGGCGCGCAAAGCAGTGACGATCGCGAACAACGCCGCCGGCGTCATCGCCATCGAACTGATCGCCGCCGCCCAAGGCGTCGACTACCACGCCCCGCTCAAGACATCGGTCGCGCTCCAGTCGGTTCACGCGCGCGTTCGTGCGCTGTCCCCCCACCTTCAGACCGACCGTTATTGGGCCGACGAGATGGCCGCGTTGCAGGCCGCGGTGCTGACCGGGGAAATCGGATCGGGCGCGCTGCTTTAGCGGCGGCGTAGCGTGGGGCGGGGGCTGGCAACTTTCGTCCATTGCTGCGACTTGCACAGGATGCCCGGTACC
>JBDSRV010000055.1:0-37401 GCA_039929125.1 Sphingomicrobium sp. | reverse complement strand
GTCGGTTTTCATGTCGCTGTCCTTGGCGTCCTCGCGCTCGTCATGCGCTTCGGTGCGCAGGTCGATCTGGTTGACGTCGCCATGGTTGCGAAAGAACAAAGTCTTGCGGCCGTCGATGACGAGGACGAGGGCGTTGTTGGCAAGCGGCATCGGGATCTCCTTTTGGGTCTCTTCAGCTAACGCGCCCCCGAGTGGACGCGTTCCGTCGCGCCCGTCGGCTCGCCGCCGCATCCCCTCGCCCCGGCCCTGTCCCCGAGCCGGAGAGGGGGAAGGGCGTCTTATTCGCCGTCGGCGGGGCCTTCGGCGAGGTCCTCGCCAATGGTTGCGTCGGGGATGGGCGAATGCTCGTCGCCACCGTCCAGTTCGACCTCTTCCTCGTCGCTTTCGTCGATCCCGGCGACCGACACCACGGTCTCATTCTTGCCGACCTTGAAGATCGTCACGCCCTGGGTGTTGCGGCCGGTGATGCGGATGTCGCCGACAGTGGTGCGGATGACCTTGCCCTGGTCGGTGACCAGCATCAATTGCTCGCCCGGCATGACCGGGAAACTGGCGACGACTCCGCCGTTGCGGTCCGAGGTGACGATGTTGGTAATGCCCTGGCCCCCGCGGTTGGTGCGGCGATATTCGTAGGTCGAGGTGCGCTTGCCATAGCCGTTGACGGTGATGGTGAGGAGGAATTGCTCCTTCTCCGCCAGTTCCGCGAAACGGTCGGCGGGCAGGGTGCAGTCGCCGTCCTTGTCGCCCTTCCACGGGGCGAAGCGAAGGTAGGACTCGCGCTCGGCCTGGTCGGTGCCGACGCGGCGCAGGATCGACATCGATATGACTTGGTCGTCGCCGAGCAGGCGGATGCCGCGCACCCCGGTCGAGGAGCGCGACTGGAATTCGCGGACGTCGGTCGATTTGAATCGGATCGCCTTGCCGTTGCGGGTGGCGAGGAGGACGTCATCCTCCTCGGTCAGCAGTTCGACCGCGATCAGCCGGTCGGTCGGATCGCCTTCCTCCCCTTCCTCCTCGCTGGTGCCGAACTTCATCGCGATCTTGCCGGCGGTCGGGATGTTGGTGAAGGCGCCCATTGAATTGCGCCGCACGGTGCCCTTGCAGGTGGCGAACATGATGTGGAGATTGTCCCACTCGGTTTCGTCCTGCGGCAATGCAAGGACGGTCGAGATGGTTTCGCCCTCGGCCAGGGGGAGCAGGTTGATCATCGGCCGGCCGCGCGCGGTCGGGCCGCCCTCGGGCAGCTTCCACACCTTCATCCGGTAGACCCGGCCGAGGTTGGAGAAGAACAGCACCGGATTGTGGGTCGAGGTGACGAACAATTCGGTGACGATGTCCTCGTCCTTGGTGTTCATGCCCGACCGGCCCTTGCCGCCGCGCTTCTGCTCGCGGAACAGCGCTAAAGGGGTGCGCTTGATGTAGCCGGTCATGGTCACGGTCACGACCATGTCCTCTACCTCGATCAGGTCCTCGTCCTCCAGGCCGTCGAAGGCGGCGGCGATTTCGGACACGCGCGGGGTGACGAATTCGGCCTCGACGGCGTCGAATTCCTCCAGCATCACTTCATAGAGCCGGGCACGGTTGCCGAGTATTTCGAGCAGTTCGGCGATGGACTTGGCAAGCGTCTCGAGCTCGCCGCCGATTTCGTCACGGCCAAGCTGGGTGAGGCGGTGGAGCCTGAGCTCGAGGATCGCCTTCACTTGCGCTTCGGACAGGCGATAGGTGGCGCCGGCGGCCTGCGCTTCGACCGCCTCGACCAGCTTGATGTACGGCCGGATCTCGTCGGCGTCCCAGTCGCGGGCGAGCAATTTCTCGCGTGCCGCGGCCGGGCTGGCCGAACCGCGGATCATCTTGACCACCTCATCGAGGTGGGTGACGGCTACGACAAGCCCAAGCAAGATGTGGGCGCGCTCGCGGGCTTTCAGCAGCTCATACTTCGAGCGGCGGGTGATGACTTCCTCGCGGAACTTGACGAATGCCTCGATGATGTCGCGCAGGGCGAGCGTTTCGGGCCTTCCGCCGCGGATGGCGAGCATGTTGGCGGGGAAGCTCGATTGCGCCGGGGTGTGGCGCCACAATTGGTTGAGCACGACTTCGGGCGTGGCGTCGCGCTTCAGGTCGATGACGATGCGCACGCCGAGCCGGTTGGACTCGTCGCGGATGTCGGACACGCCCTCGATGCGCTTTTCCTTGGCGGCCTCGGCGATCTTCTCGACCAGCCCGTTCTTGCCGACCTGGTAGGGGATGGCGGTGAGGACGATCGAGCGGCGGTCACCGCGCCCTTCCTCGACCCTGTGGCGGCTACGCATCATGATCGAGCCGCGCCCGGTGGTGTAGGCCGACCGGATGCCGGCGGTGCCGAGGATCAGCGGCGCGGTCGGGAAATCGGGGCCCAGCACATGCTCCATCAGCCCTTCGGACGTGATTGCCGGGTCGGCGATGTAGGCGCGGCAGGCGTTCAACACTTCGCCGAGGTTATGCGGCGGGATGTTGGTCGCCATGCCGACCGCGATGCCGCCGGCACCGTTGACCAGCAGGTTGGGGAAGCGCGCGGGCAGCACCTGGGGCTCGCGCTCCGACGCATCGTAGTTGGGCGTGAAATCGACGGTGTCCTTGTCGATGTCGCCGAGCAGGAAATTGGCGACCTTGGCGAGCCGCGCCTCGGTGTAGCGCATGGCCGCCGGCGGATCGGGGTCCATTGAGCCGAAATTGCCCTGGCCGTCGATCAGCGGCACGCGCATCGACCAGTCCTGGGTCATGCGGGCAAGCGCGTCGTAGATCGCGCTGTCGCCGTGGGGATGATATTTACCCATGACGTCGCCGACGATCCGGCTCGACTTGCGATAGGGGCGGCCAGCGACGTAGCCGGCTTCCTGGCAGGCGTAGAGGATGCGGCGGTGAACCGGTTTCAGGCCGTCGCGCACATCGGGCAAGGCGCGGCTGACGATGACGCTCATCGCGTAATCGAGGTAGCTGGTCTTCATCTCCTCGACGATGGAGATGGGGGCGATGTCGCCGTGGTTGATGTCGTCGGCCGGAGGCAAGGTCGCCAAGGTCAATCCTGTCGTTCGATAAATCGGAAAACCGGGGGGATTCGCGGGTCCGAGGCCCCCGTCACCTTGCTAGCCGAAGGCGCGCCCGAGCGCCACCCCGCGCGAGCGCGCTCGCGTGAGCGCGTGAGGCGCTATTGGCGGACGAACAGCGGCTTGGCGGGGGTCGATCCGTCGGGGTCATAAACCCAATGGTCGCGGTCGAAGCCGGCCAGCGCGGCGGGATCGGCGATGCGTTCCTCGCACACCCAGCGGGCCATGGCGCCGCGCGCGACCTTGGCGGTGAAGCTCTGGAACTGCAGGCCCTTGGCGGTGCGGACCCGGAAGTCGGGGGCGATGATCGTCGTACGGGCCGGAAGCCGTCCTTTGACGACTGCGAAATATTCGGCGCTGGCAAGGTTGAGGATGGTCTTCGAGCGCTCGGCGCGAAGCTCCGACGCCAGCGCCTTGGCGACCTTGTCGCCCCAGTGTTCGGTGAGCTTATCGCCTTGAGGCGCCCACCGCGTGCCCATTTCCAGCCGGTAGGGGCGGATGGCGTCGAGCGGGCGGAGCAGGCCGTACAGCCCCGACAGGATACGCAGATGATCCTGGGCGAAGGCGATGGTGTCGGCATCGGCGCTGGCGGCGTCGAAGCCGCGATAGACGTCGCCGGCGAAGGCGCGGATCGCCGGGCGCGGCTCGGCCCTGGCGAAGCGCTTGAACCGCTGATGGTTCAGCGCCGCAAGGGGGGCGGAGATGTGCATCAAGGCGGCGAGGCCGTCCGGCCCGATCCGGGCGGCGGCGCGGGCGATTCGGCCCGCCTCGGCGGCAAACCGCGGGCGGGTCGCGGTATCGGCGACCGGCGACTCGAAATCGAGCGTCTTGGCGGGGGACAGGAGGATCAGCATCGCCCGCCCCGCTAGGTGGCGGCGGCGGCCAAGTCAAAAGCGGTCGTGGTTCAAATGGCGTTCAGGGGCGCGCCGCCAATTCGCTTCCACCAAGCGCCGCCGCGCGATAAGGGCGGTATCCGGCGCCAGGCCGCGCCCGTATGCAAACGGGGCGGCGCTACCCGACAGGAGATTTTGATGCGTTCGACCCTTACCGCCATGGCCGCAGTCCTCACCGCCGGCGCGCTGTCCAGCCCGTCTTTCGCCCAATATGCAACGCCGACTCCGGCAGCGCCCGTGGCATCGACCAAAACCGTGACGTCCGTGTCCGAGCTGTGTCCAACCAAGGTCACCAAGGGTGCGCAGAAGCCGCTTCTTGACCTTCAGACGGCGGTTGTCGCCAAGGACGCGACCGCCTTCGCCACTGCACTTGTCGCCGCGCGCGCCGCCGCCAGGAGCCCGGTCGATCGCTGCATCCTCGCCCAGCTCGAAATGAATGGCGCCGCCAACCGAAACGACTATGTCGCTGCGTCCGCCGCGCTCGAAGCGCTTGCGTCTACTGGGGTCGGCAACACCGGCCAGTTGCTGGCGCTCACCGACACGCTCGGCAAGTTGCGCTACAACGCCAAGGATTATGCCGGCGCGGCGGCGATGTTCGAACGCGGGATCAAGCTCGCCCCCAACGACAGTGAGCAATATATCCTGCTCGGCGAAACCCGCGCCAAGACCGGCCAGCTTGATGCTGCGCTCGACCTGTTCCGCAAGGGCATTGCGATGCAGACGGCAGCAGGCGGCAAGATCAAGGAAGATTATCTGAAACACGCCGTGGCGCTCGCCTATGACGCCAAGAGCCCGCAGGCGGTGAGCCTGACGCGCGAGTGGGTGTCGGCCTATCCCAACCCGAAGAATTGGCGCGACGCGCTCAAGATCTACACCATCGTCGGGGCCGCCCCGAACGCCGATTTGCTCGACGTTTACCGGCTGCAGCGGGCAACCAAGTCGCTTGCGGGCGAAGCCGATTTCGGCCGTTACGCGCAGGCCGCCTTGTCCAAGGGCCTGATCGGCGAAGGCATGGCCGTACTCGACGAGGGTGTTGCTTCCAACGCCATCTCGGCCACCAGCCCGGCAATCAAGTCGCTGCGCACGCAAGGCGCGGGCAAGGTCACTGCCGACCGCGCGTCGCTCGCCGGCGCCGCGGCCAAGGCGCTTGCCGGAACGCTGGCCAAGCCGGCCCAGGTCACCGCCGACGCGCTTTATGGCTATGGCGACTATGCCAAGGCCGCCACGCTCTATCGCGCGGCGCTGGGCAAGACCGGCGCCGATGCCAGCCAGCTCAACCTGCGCCTCGGCTCGGCACTGGCGCTGTCCGGCGACAAGGCCGGGGCCAAGGCGGCGTTCGACCTGGTCACCGGGCCGCGCGCCGAGGTTGCCAAATATTGGCTGATCTACCTCGCTCAGCGGCCGTAACCCCGGGGGCAGGACAAGAAACGGGGGCGTCGGCGCAAAGCCGGCGCCCCTTTTTCATTGGGCAGCGCCGCCTGTCCCGTTAAAGGACGGTTAACCGCTTCCCCCTGTCGCCGCTCCACGCGCGTGACCAAGTCTCGATCCACTCCATCGCCCAACCTTGGACAAGGGTGCCCGTAATTGCGTTTCGACGATCGCCTGAAGACGGTTCTCGACAGCCCGGTAGCCGACGCGCGCGACCGGGCGGTGCGCTGGCGTCAGCTGGTCGACCTGCTGTCCCGGGCTCGCGCCGATGGCGACCCTGAGCTTATCAACCGCGCCATCCAGGCCGCCCGCGACGACCGCTCGAGCGTCCCCGACACGGTCCGCGCGGCGACCGCCCGCTCGATCGCCGGGCGCCCGCTCGACCCCAGGCTGGTGGCGTTGTTCGCGTCCGACCTGCTTGAGGTCGCGGCGCCGGTGCTGGCCGGGGCAACCCTCGACGCCGCCGCCCGCGCCGAAGTCGCCGCCAGCGCCAGCGAAGAAGTGCGGCGCTTCTTCTTCGCCCTCGACGGACGCGGCGCGCCGCCGCCACCGGCCGAGGCCGATGACGGCCTGCTCGACGATGCCGTTACCGAACTTGGCGAGGAAGGCCCCATCCCGTCGATCGGCGAGGTTGTCGCGCGGATCGAGCGATTGCGCCGCGACCGCGCCGGGGCGGAAGCGCCGGCCCCCGTGCAGCCGCCGGTTCCCGCCAAGCCCGATGTCGCGCTGTTCCGCTGGGAAAGCGACGCGCTCGGCGCCATCGCCTGGGTCGAGGGCGCGCCCCGTGCCGCGCTGATCGGCCGCGCCTTGGCCGGACATCCGGGCGAGGCGCTGCTGGCCGAGGAATGCCGTGACCTCATCAATCGCCGTGCCCCGTTCGCCGACATGCCGCTGGCCGCGGTCGAGCCGTTCGCCGGCGAATGGAAAGTATCGGGCGCGCCAGCCTTTGCGCCGGGCGACGGGCGCTTCATCGGCTATCGCGGCATGGCCCGGCGGACCGATTTGACACCCGCCCAGCGCGCCGCCGCGCCGCGCGCGTTCGAGGGCGCCGACACGCTTCGCGAGATGATCCACGAGATCAAGACGCCGCTCAACGCCATCATCGGCTTCGCCGAAATCATCGACGGCCAGTACCTCGGCCCGGCCCACCGCCGTTACCGTGATCGCGCCGGCGAAATCCTCGGCCAGGCGCGCAACTTGCTGGCGGCGATCGAGGACCTCGATTTCGCCGCCAAGCTGCAGTCAAGCCGCAGCCAGCCGGGGCAGGGCACCGACTTCGCCGAGATTTTCCCGCGCATGGCGGAAGAGTTGAACGCCTATGGCGCCGAACGTCGCGTCGGCGTGCTCTACAAGCTGACCGGCAAGTTCGCCCGCTGCGCGCTCGATCCCGCGCTGTCCGAGCGGCTCGTGCGGCGGTTCGTCGCCAGCATCATCGACAATAGCGGGGCGGGCGAAAGCCTGTCGATCGACGTCGGCGCGGTCAGCGGCATGTGCGCGGTGGCGGTGGTGCGCCCATCGACCCTGCGCGACACCACCGCGGACGAATTGTTCGACCCCGCCTTCACCGGCCCCGGCGACGAGCAGATCGGGCTTGGCTTCGCGTTCCGCCTAATGCGCGGGCTGGCGCGGATCGCCGGCGGCGACTTGCGCGTCGATGCCGACCGCTTCACCTTGCTCGTGCCGCCCGCCAGGTAAGGCCCGCTTGCGCGCGCCCCGAAGCGGCGGCTATCGCGGCCCGTGCGGGTGGGGCCTGTAGCTCAACTGGTTAGAGCTGGCCGCTCATAACGGCTAGGTTGGGGGTTCGAGTCCCTCCGGGCCCACCATTGCAAAGCGGCCGAGCGCAGCAGAGCGATTGCGAAGCAATCGGGAAGCAGCGCGAAGAGTCCGCGCATGCCGGCCGACGACCCGCGTTGCGGGATCGATCGACGTCACGGGATTCACTCCCGTGACGGCGCGCGTGGAAGTAAGCCTTCCGGACGCGCCCCGCCAAAACCGTCTTTATGGCGCGCCCTTCTCGAGACGACATCCGTCGGCGACCATCAGAATCCATCCCCCGGATAGATTTTGCTGGTCGGGGAGACAGGATTCGAACCTGCGACCCTCTGCTCCCAAAGCAGACGCGCTACCAGGCTGCGCCACTCCCCGACGCCGAGGCCCCTAGCAGCGGCGCGGGCCGGGTGGAACGCTAATTAATTCGCGTTGGTTTGCGCGGGCGCCGCGGTCTTGGCGTCCTGCTCGTCGAGCTTGGCCTTGACCTTGCCGCTCTCGCGCTTGACGTCATTGCCAATGTCCGCGGCGACGTTCTGGGCGGTGGTGACGACCGCCGCGGCGCTCTTGTCGGCGGTGTTCTGGTCATAAGCGACGCTGACCTGGTTATTGTCCTTGTCCTTGGTCACTTGGCAGGCGGCGACGAGGGCCACCAAAGGGAGGGCAAAAATCGCGCGCATCGTGTGTCTCCTTGGGGTCGGTTGAAGGATCAACGCCGGGCCGGGCGCTTTGGCGCCTCGATCCCGCCGGACAGGATCGCCAGCGCAGCGGTCCACGCCGCGACATTCTGCCTCAGCTGGGCCGGGTCGATCTTGTCGAGCGTGTCGTCGGGCGTGTGATGGTAATCGAAATAGCGGGTGCCGTCCTGGCTGAAGGCCACCCCCGGCGCCCCGGCCTCGAGCAACGGCCCAAGGTCCGACCCGTCGGCCTCGTCAAACTTGCCGGTGACGATGCCGAGCGGGGCGAGGGCGGCTCCGATGGTCCGCGCCTCGGCTTCGCGGGCCGATCCCAGCTTGCTGTCGATCTTCCAGATACGGTCGGCGCCGAAGTCGCTTTCCATCACTGCCCAATGTGCTTCCTTGCCGTGGCGGGCGAAATAGTCGCGCGCGCCGAAGCCGCCGACTTCCTCGGCCCCGAACAGGACGATGCGGATCGGGTGGAGCGGGCGGCCGGTGTCCATGACGTGCTTGGCCGCGGCGACGGCGATCGCCATGCCGGTGCCGTCGTCGATCGCGCCGGTGCCATAGTCCCAGCTGTCGAGGTGGCCGCCGACGAGGATCGGCGCAAGGCTCGGGTCGCGGCCCGGCACTTCGGCGATGACATTGCCCGACTGGGCATGCTCGGCACGATGGCTTTCGAGGCGCAGGTGCATGGTCACGGGCTTGCCACGCTTGAGGATGCGGGCGAGTTGCTCGGCGTCGGGCAGCGCGAGCGCTCCCGCAGGGATCGGTGTCGCGCCATAGGCGAAGGCCATGAAGCCGGTATGCGGGTTGCGGTGGTGGTCGGTGCCGATCGAGCGGACGACAATCGCGATGGCGCCCTTCAGGGAGGCGATGGTCGGACCCTGGCGGCGCGGCGCGCCGAACTGGCCATAGCCCGATCCGTCCATCGTCGCCGGCATGCGGTGGTCGACGAACACGATCTTGCCGCGCACCGCGCTGTCGGGGGCAAGGCGCAATTCGTCGACACTGTCGAAGCCGACGATCTGGCCGGTAATCCCCGCCGGGCCGGTCGAGGCGCTGTTGCCGAGCGCGCCGACGGTCAGTTTCTGCGGGAAGGGGGCGAGGATCTCGGCGCTTTCGGCCCCGCGTTCCCATACCGGCATGTCGTAAGGCTCGATGCGGACATTGGCGAAGCCCATGGCGCTCAGCCGGGCGACGGCCCAGGCGCGGCCGCGGGCCTCGGCCTCGGTCCCCGCCAGCCGTTGGCCGACTTCGGTCGTCAGCCCCTCGGTGAAGTCCCAGGCATAATGGTCGCCGTCCATCGCCGCATCGCGCAAGGCGGCGACATTGGCGGGAACGGCGACGGGCGGCGGCGGCGCTGGCTGCTGGGCGAGCGCGGGGACGGCGGTGGCGGCGAGGAGCAGTGCAAGAGGCTTGTTCATGGCGGCGACGCTAGCGGCGGAGATTGCCCCTGTCACCGCCGTTCGTCGAAGCGCCCGCTACAGCAGCCGAAGCTGGTCGCCCTGGGGCGGCTCGAACAGGTCGCGGCGGAGGGGAGAGCGGGCCTGCGCCAGGCCGAACCGCCTGGTCGCCTTGTCGAAGCGGGTCGCGAGCAGGTCAGCCCACGGCCCCGACCCGCGCATCCGCGTATGGAAATTGGGGTCGTTGTCCTTGCCGCCGCGCATCGAGCGGATGACCGCCATGACCTTGGCCGCGCGGTCGGGGAAATGCTGGTCGAGCCAGGCGCGGAACAACGGCGCCACTTCGTGCGGCAGGCGGACGGGCAGATAGAATCCGCCGCGCGCCCCCGCCGCGACCGCCGCCTCGACGATCGCCTCCAGCTCATGGTCGGTGATCTGCGGCACCACCGGGGCGATCGCGACATGGGCGGGGACGCCGGCTTCGCCCAGCAGCCTGATCGCCTCGAGCCGCTTGCTCGCCGACGGCGCGCGGGGCTCCAGGATGCGGCTGATCGCGGGATCGAGAGCGGTGACCGAAATCGCCACCGCCGCCAGCCCGAGCTTGGCCGCCGCGGCGATCAGGTCGAGGTCGCGCAGCACGCGGTTCGACTTGGTAGTGATGGTGAACGGGTGCCTGGTCTCGAGCAGCAGCTCGAGGATCGAGCGCGTCACCCGCCAATGCTCCTCGATCGGCTGGTAGGGGTCGGTGTTGGTGCCAAGCGCGATCGGCGCAACGTCATAGCCCGGGCGCGACAAGGCCGCGTGGAGCAATTTTGCGGCGTCGGGCTTGACGAACAGCCGGCTCTCGAAGTCCACGCCGGGCGACAGATCGTGATAGGCGTGGGTCGGCCGGGCGAAGCAATAGATGCAGCCATGCTCGCACCCGCGATAGGGGTTGATCGAGCGGTCGAAGCCGATGTCGGGCGAGGCATTGCGGGTCAGGATCGACTTGGGTTTTTCGATCGTCACCGTCGTCCGCCGCGGCGCCAGTCCGTCCAAGGCCTCGACGCTGTCGAGCCACTCGCCCTCGACCAGCCGCTCCTACAGGTTGAAGCGGGTAGGGGTGATGTTGCGGGTCGCCCCGCGCGCCTTGATCGATTCGACTGCCATGCGCGGCAGGATGCGCGACACTTCAGAACAAAGCAAGAACCTAGCGCGTTGGAAAGCTCGGCCAGCGGTGCTCGGCGAGGGCCTTGAGCGCGGGTTGGGGGCGGCGGTCGAGGCCCTGGTAGACCCACATGTTGCGCAGCACCGAGGGGACGTAATAGCGGGTTTCCCAATAGGGCAGGCTCTCGATCCACAGAATCGGGTCGCCCTTGTGATTGAGGCTGTTCCAGCGGTCGACCGGCAGCGGCCCGGCATTGTAGGCGGCGATGACCTTCAATAATTGGCCCTGCGTCGCCGGCTTGCCGCGCATCAGCTCGATGAAGCTCTGGCCATATTCGAGGTTGGTCGCGGGCTCCTTCAAATCGCCGAGGGCGACGCCACGGGCGCGGGCGGTGTCGCCGGCGGTGCCTGGGCGGACCTGCATCAGCCCGGTGGCGCCGGCTGGCGACACTACGGCGATGCGGAAATCGCTTTCCTGGCGGGCGTGGGCGGCGGCCAGCGCCGGGTCGATCCGCCACCCGCCGGTCGGCGTCCAGCGCAGCAGCGGGAAGCGCGCGGTCGCGGCGACGACGGTGCCCGGCGGGCCATTGTGGGCCAACCAATATTCGGTCCCCGGCAGGTTCAGATCCGCGGCGGTGTCGAGCAGCAGCCGCTGGTCGCCGGGGCCGCCGAGCCGCGCCTGGTAGCGCAGCAGTTCATCGGCCAGCCCGCGCTCGCCCATCGCCGCCAGCGCCTTGGCGCGGGTGATGTTGGCGGGGAGCACGCGCAGGCCCGAGATGCGCCTTGGCGGCTCCATCGCCGTCGTCATGCCGAGCGTCTCGCGCGACACCAAGGCATAGAAACTGTCGGGCCCGCGCGCCGCGGCCTGGCGCAGCAACGGCTCGACCTCGCGCGGGCGGCGGCAGGCCTGGGCCGATCGCGCTGCCCAGTAGAGCCCGGCGGCGGCGAGCTCGCGGTCCTGGGTCAGCCGTGCGGTGTCGCGGAATGCCGCGCCCGACGCGGTGCAATCGCCCATGCGCCACGCCGCCAGCGCCGAAATCCAAGCCGCCTGGCCGCCCCATTCGCCGCCGGCGCCGATCCGCCCCCGGTCGGCGACCCGGCGGGCGTCGGCGTCGCGGCCCAGCACATAATGAATCCACGCCACGCGCTGCGCCGCTTCGGCCCGCGCCTCGCTCGACAGCATCGCTTCCTGCGCCAGCAGCAGCGCCTCGGCGCCGGCGGCATCGTCGGCCTTGACCAATGGGTCGAGCTGGGCGCGCAGGGCATCGGCCAGCGGCTCGCCGGTGATCCCCTTGGCGCGCTGGCGGCGCGGGGCGGAGCCGAGGAAGACGGTCGCCTGGCCGCTGCGGATCGACGGCGGGTCGATCGCGCCGCGCGCGATCGCCATGCGCTGCAATTGCTCGGCGTGGGGCAGATCGGGCGCTTGGGCGAGCAGGCTGAGGATCGGGCCGAGCTCGACCCGCGGCGAATTGCGCGCGGTGTACAGCTCAGCCTTGGCGACCGCCTTGACCGGGTCGTCGGGCAGCGCCGCGATGCCGAGCTGGGCGCCGAGCCAGTCGCCGCCGCGAATCGCCGCGAACACTCCGCGCCAGTCCTTCGGCGCGACTCGCGGCGCGACATAGGGGTGCGACGACCCGGCCTGGTCCTGCGGCGTCGGCTGGGTCGGCTGCGACGGCGGCGGTTGCTGAAGGTCCTTCGGCACCTGCGAATCGAGCGGGGCGAGCGGGTCGTCCTGCTGCTGGGCCAGCGCCGGAGAGGCCACCGCCAGCGCGACGAGAAACACGGCCAGCGGGCGCATCAATCGCCCTCGCTCATCAACAGCAGCAGATCCTTCCACGCCAGCGCCTTGTCGGACGGCCGCTGGAGGAGGAAGCGCGGATGGAAGGTGGCGATCGTCCTGACGCCATGGACCCGGTGAACCTTGCCGCGCGCTTCGGACAGCGGCTGGCCGAGCAAGGCGCGCGACGGCGCATCGCCGAACAGCACCAGCCGCTCGGGCCGGGCGAGGCGAACCTGGTCGCGGGCGATCTCGCCGCACCGCTCAAGCTCGTCGCGGGCGAGCCGCGCGCCGGGGGCGTGGAAGCAGCTCAGCGAGGCGACGTAGGCTTGCTCGACGGTGAAGCCGATCGCCGCCAGCATCCGCGTCGCCAGCACCCACGCCTCGCCGGCGATGAGGCGGCCGGCGGCGGCTTCCTGCGGGCCGGGGAGGTCGCTCATCAGCATGATTGGCGCCGCTTCGGTCCCGCTCGGCAGCACTCGCCGCGCGCCCGGCCGGTCGAGCGGTAGGCCCGGCGCGGTTTCGAGCCAGGCGTGGAACGCGTCGAGCGTCGCCGCATCGCTGGCCGTCGGCGCGGCGGCGGCGGGGGCGGGGGCGGGCGGCGGCGTGGCCTGGCGCAACCAGTCGCGCGGGGTTTCGCTAATGGCGGCATCGACCCCGGCGTCGAGCCACCAGCCGAGCAGGCTCGCGGCTTCGGCCTGGCTGATCGGCGGCAGGGTGGTTGCATCGTTCATCGCGGGCGACCATCGACCAAGGTTGACGGCGCGGTCAAGGAATTGGCAGGGCTGACATGCGCCGCACCGACGGCGCGGCGCGACGAGAGGACATCATGGCCGACCGCGAATCGATGGAATATGATGTCGTCATCGTCGGCGCGGGGCCCGCCGGGCTGAGCGCGGCGATCCGCCTCAAGCAATTGGGCGCCGAGCAGGGCCGCGAGATCAGCGTCTGCATCCTCGAGAAAGGCGGCGAGGTCGGGGCGCACATCCTGTCCGGCGCGGTGATCGACCCGCGCGCCCTCGACGAGCTGATTCCCGAGTGGAAGGACAAGGGCTCGCCGCTGACCGTACCGGTCACCGAAAACCACCACTGGGTGCTGACCAGGAAGGGCAAATACGGCCTGCCTGCGCCGTTCCTGCCGCCGTTCATGCACAATGAGGGGACCTACACGCTCAGCCTCGGCAATTTCTGCCGCTGGCTGGCGGGGGAGGCGGAAGCGCTGGGGGTCGAGATCTTCCCCGGCTTCGCCGCCGCCGAAATATTGTTCAACGACGATGGCTCGGTGAAGGGCGTGGCAACCGGCGACATGGGCGTCGCGCGGGATGGCACCCACCGCCCCGACTATCAGCCGGGGATGGAATTGCACGCCCGTTACACCTTTCTGGCGGAAGGCGCGCGCGGTCACCTGACCAAGGAACTGACGCGCATGTTCGGCCTGCGCGACGATAGCGGCCCACAGGTTTATGGGCTTGGAGTCAAGGAGTTATGGGACGTTCCTGCGGACAAGCATCACCCCGGGCGGGTGATCCACACGCAAGGCTGGCCATTGGACGACGCATGGGGCGGGGGCTTCCTCTATCACCAGGCCAACGGCCAGGTCGCCTTGGGGTTCGTCACCGCGCTCGATTACTGCAATCCCTATCTGTCGCCGTTCGAGGAATTCCAGCGGTGGAAGACCCACCCCGCGATTCGCGCCGAGATCGAGGGCGGCAAGCGCGTCAGCTATGGCGCGCGGGCGATCAACGAGGGCGGCTGGCAGTCGGTGCCCAAACTGGCCTTCCCCGGCGGAGCGCTGATCGGCTGCGCCGCGGGCTTCGTCAACGTGCCCAGAATCAAGGGCACCCACACCGCGATGAAATCGGCCATGCTCGCCGCCGAAGCCGCCTTTGCCGCGATCGCCGCCGACCGCCGCTTCGACGTGCTCGCCGATTATGAGCCGGCCGTCCGGTCAAGCTGGATCGCGAGCGAGCTGAAGATGGTCCGCAACGCCCAGCCGGCAGTGGCCAAGTGGGGGTCGACCATCGGTACCGTGTTCGCCGGGCTCGACATGTGGCTCAACTGGCTCAAGCTCAGGACTCCGTGGACGCTCAAGCACCATGCCGACCACACGCGGATCGGCCGCAAGGATCATTACACGCCGATCGCCTACCCCAAGGCCGACGGGTTGCTGACCTTCGACCGGCTGTCTTCGGTGTTCATTTCGAATACCAACCATGAGGAGGATCAGCCGGTCCATTTGACCCTGAAGGACGCCGAGGTGCCGATCACGGTCAACCTCGCGCTCTACGATTCGCCGGAGCAGCGTTATTGCCCGGCGGGGGTCTACGAGATCGTCACCGAGGCCGGTTCACCCCGGCTTCAGATCAACGCGCAGAACTGTGTCCACTGCAAGACATGCGACATCAAGGACCCGACCCAGAACATCAACTGGGTCGTGCCCGAAGGCGGCGGAGGACCGAATTATCCCAATATGTAGCCGCCTGATGAGCGCCGCAGCGGTGCTGGCTGTGGCAGCGGGCGGGGTGCCCGCGTCGGCCACCATGCCGCTGCGCCTGGTGATCGGCGATTCGCGGCTGACTTATGTCCGGGCCCGCGCCGCCGATGCGCTTGGCGACCCCTTGCTGTCGGCGCGGCTCTACGCCGGCCTCGCCGACAGCCACCCGGCCGACCTGTTGCTCGCCCACCGCGCCACCACCGCGGCGATCAATGCGGGCGCGTTCGACCTGGCACTGGCGACCGCCCGCCGGCTGCCGGTCGACGACCTTGGCCTCGACGCGCGGCTGCTGCTGGTCGCCGACGCCCTGCGGCGAAACCGCAGCGACGAAGCGCTGGCGCTGATCAACGAACGCACCGCCGACGGCGACGGCGGCTTCCTCGCCCCCTTGCTGCGCGCGTGGAGCGAGAATGAGGCCGGCCGCGACGGCCTCAAGCCGCTTGCCGGGGATGCCGTGACCCAGACCCTGGTCGGGCCATTCGTCGACGAGCAGCGCGCCTTCCTCCTGCTGGCGCGCGGCAAATCGGCCGAGGCCGGGCCGTTCATCGCCAAGGCGCTCGATGGCGCCGGCGGGCGCGCGATGCGGCTCCGCCTGGCGTTCGCCGAAGGACTGCGGCGGGCCGGCGACAAGCAAGGCGCCATGGCCTTGCTCGCCGCCGACGAGGGCACGCGCGGGATCGATGCGCGGCGGCCGGCGGCAAAGGGCATCGCCATCGCCACGCCCGCCGCGGCTTATGCCGAATTGCTCAGCGGAATCGCCTTCGCCTTGCTCGATTCGCATGAGGAAGCGCTGCCGATCGCGCTCGCCCAGACCGCGCGCCTGGCCGCGCCCGACAGCAGCCAGGTGGCGATCCTGCTCGCCTTGCTGCTCGACCGCTCGGAACGGCGCGCCGAGGCACTGGCCGCGCTCGACGGCGTCCCCGCCGACGATCCGTTCATCGGCGACGCCCGCGATGCCGAAGCGCGCGTGCTGACGGCGATGGGCCGCAAGGCGGACGCGGTGGCCTTCGCCCGCGCCGCGCTGGCCCGGCTCGGCGGCAAGGCCGGGCCCGACGACATCTCCCGGCTCGGCGATGCTTTGCGCGACTCGGGCGATCATGCCGCGGCGGCCGATGCTTATGCCCGTGCCGCGGCGCGGGCCGACGCGATGGGCGCCGGCAACCGCTGGAGCTATCGCCTGCTGCGCGCCGACCAGCTCGAGGAGCTTGGCCGCTGGCCCGAGGCGCGCGCCGAATTGCAGGCCGCCCTGGCGGTCGCTCCCGACCAGCCGCTGCTGCTCAATTTCCTCGGCTATGGCGAGCTTGAGCGCGGCGAGGATCTGGTCAGCGCCGAAGCGATGATCCGCAAGGCCAGCGCGCTTCGCCCGACCGACGCCTCGATCACCGATTCGCTCGGCTGGGCGCTGTTCAAGCGCGGCCGCCTGCCCGAAGCCATCGCCACCCTCGCCAAGGCCGCGGCGGGCGACCCGGCGCAGTCGGAAATCCACGAACATCTCGGCGATGCCCTGTTCACCGCCGGGCGGCGGATGGAGGCGCGCTTCGCCTGGCGCGCGGCGCTGGTCACCGCCGCGGGCAAGGACAAGACCCGACTCGAGGCCAAGGTCGACGGCGGCCTGACCGCGGCCACCGCCGCGCCCTGATGGCGATTGCCGAGCCGGCCCCGGCCAAGCTCAACCTCGCGCTCCACGTCCGCGGCAAGCTGCCCGACGGGCGCCACCGGATCGAGACATTGTTCGCCTTTTGCATCGATGGAGACCGGGTTGAGGCTGAAGAGGCCGACGGGCTGACGCTGGCGATCAAGGGGCCGTTCGCGGAGGCGCTGGCCGGCGACGCGGACAACCTCGTGCTGCGTGCGGCCCGCGCTTTGGCGGAGCGGGCAGGGGTGACGCCCCGCGCCGCGCTGACGCTGACCAAGAACCTGCCCGTCGCCTCGGGCATCGGCGGCGGCTCGGCCGATGCGGCGGCGGCGCTGCGCCTGCTGACGCGGCTGTGGCGGATCGATCCGGGACACGCCGCCGCCGTCGCGCCGGGCCTTGGCGCCGACGTCCCCGCCTGCCTGCTCAGCCTGACCGCGCGCGGCGACGGGGCGGGTGACAGGCTGGCGCTGGTCGATGATCCGGGGATCGCCGGGACGCCGGTGCTGCTGGTCCATCCCTTGCGTCCGCTGTCGACCGGCGAGGTGTTCGCGCGGTGGGACGGCGAGGATCGCGGCCCGCTCGATGCGTGGCGCGACGGGCGCAACGACCTCGAAGCGCCGGCGCGGGCGCTCGTCCCGGCAATTGGCGACCTGCTCGACTGGCTCGACGGGCAAGGCGCTACCCTCGTCCGCATGTCGGGGTCGGGCGCGACTTGCTTCGGCCTGTTTGGGGACGAGGCAGCGCGCGATCAGGCGTCCGCCGCTTGCCCGCCGCAATGGTGGCACTTGGCGACGATATTGCGCTAGGGGCGGGCGATGAACCGCTCGATCCTCACCGCCAGCGCGATGCGCGCCGCCGAACAAGCCGCGATCGACGGCGGCACTCCGGTCGAGACGCTGATGGAGCGCGCCGGCGCGGCGCTGGCCGAGGCGGTGCAGCGCTTTGCGGGCAAGGCCGAGACGCTGATCCTATGCGGCCCCGGCAACAACGGCGGCGACGGCCGGGTCGCCGCGCGCCACCTCGCCGAAGCCGGATATGCGGTGCGGATTGCCACGCTCGGCACCCTCGCGGACGCGGTCCCGGCCCCGATCCTGATCGATTGCCTGTTCGGAACCGGTCTCAGCCGTGGCCTCGAAGATGCTGTTTCAACTAAACTTACTCAGCTCGCCGCCAAAGCTGACATCGTCGTCGCCTGCGACCTGCCGAGCGGCGTGTCGAGCGATGACGGAGCCTTGCTGTCGCCGGTTCCTTGGCCCAACCTTACGGTGACCTTTGGCGCGTTGAAGCCGGCGCACCGCCTGATGCCGGCGATGGCGCACATGGGCCGGGTGGTGCTCGCCGACATCGGCTTCGACGTCGACAGCCAGTGGATCGAACTCGCCGCGCCCGCCATCCCGCCGCTCGACCCGGCGGGGCACAAATATGATCGCGGGCTGGTGCATTGCCTGGCCGGGCAGATGCCGGGCGCGATCGCGCTCGCTGCCCATGCCGCGGCGCGGGCCGGGGCGGGCTACGTCCGGGTGAGCACGTCTCGCGCGATCGACGGACTGCCGGCGTCGGTGGTCCAGTCCGACACGGCGCTGGTCAACGATCCGCGGATCGGCTGCATCCTGGTCGGCCCCGGGCTGGGCGACGTGCCGCCGTTGCTGACGCTGGCACTGACCGCCGGGCGGCCGGTGGTGATCGACGCCGACGCCATTCCGCTGGTTGGCGAGCCCGAGCGCCTCAAGGGCCATGACGTCATCCTCACTCCCCACGAAGGCGAATTCGTTCGCCTGTTCGGCGAGCTCGCCGGGAGCAAGCCCGAGCGCGCGCTGGAGGCGGCACGGCGAACCGGAGCAGTAGTCGTCTACAAGGGCCCCGACACGTTGATTGCCGCGCCCGACGGCCGCCTGGCGTTCGCCCCGCCGGCCCCGGCATGGCTGGCGAGTGCGGGCACCGGCGACGTGCTGGCGGGGATCATCGCGGCGATGCGTGCGCGCGGCCTCGCCTCGTTCGAAGCGGCCTGTGCCGGCGTCTGGCTCCACGGCCGCGCCGCCGAGGCCGCCGGGCCGCGCATGATCGCCGACGATTTGCTGCGCCACATCGGCGAATGACCGACCCGATTATCCGCATCGCCGCCCGCGGCGACGGGGTCGGCGCGTCGGGCAGGCACATCGCGTTCGGTGTCCCGGGTGACGTCATTGGCGGCGACGGCGCGCTGATAGAAGGGCCGGGCCACCAGGCGCCGCCGTGCCGCCACTTCCCCGAGTGCGGCGGCTGCCAGTTGCAGCACCTGACCGACGCGGCTTTTGCCGATTATTGCACCAGCCGGGTGGCCGGCGCATTGGCCCAGCACGGGCTGGAGACAGAGATGCGCGCGCCGCATCTGTCGCCGCCGCGAAGCCGCCGCCGTGCCAGCCTGCGCGCGGCGCGGGCCGGAGGGCGGATGCTGCTCGGCTTCAACGCCGCCGGCACCAACCGCATCGTCGACATGCGCGAATGCCATATCCTGGCGCCTCAATTGTTCGCCTTGGTCGCGCCGCTGCGGCATTTGCTCGACCGCTTGCTGGCGGGGCGGGGCGGGGCCGAGGTCCAGCTGACCCTCGCCGACCAGGGCGTCGACGTCGCGCTCAAGGGCGCGCTGGCGGAAGGATTGGCGGCGGCCGAGGCACTGACCACCTTCTGCGAGGCCAACGCCCTGGCCCGGCTGACCGTCGACGAAGGCTATGGCGCCGAGGCCCGCTATGAGCCGCAGCCGGTGACGGTGACATTGGGTGGCAGGCCCGTGCCGTTTCCCGCCGGCGCCTTCCTCCAGGCGACCGCCGACGGCGAAGCGGCGCTGGTCGCCGCGGTGCGCGAGGCGACCCTTGGCGCGGCCCGACCGCTCGACCTGTTTGCCGGGCTCGGCACGTTTTCGTTGGCGCTCGACGGGCAAGTCAGCGCCGCCGAGGCCGCGCGCGACGCGGTGCTGGCGCTCAAGGCGGCGGCGCCGCTGATCCGTGCCGAGCATCGCGACCTTTACCGCCGGCCCTACGATGCCGCCGAGCTCGCGCACTATGACGCGGTGGTGCTCGATCCGCCGCGCTCGGGCGCCGCCGACCAGGTCGGGCAGCTCGCCGCCTCGGCGGTGCCGCGCATCGCCTATGTCAGCTGCAATCCCGCAACCTTCGCCCGCGATGCCGAGATGCTGGTGGCGGGCGGCTACCGCTTGTTATGGGCGCGGCCGATCGGCCAGTTCCGCTGGTCGACCCACGTCGAGCTGGCCGCCGCCTTCAGCCGCGGATGAGCCAGATCGCGGCGTGGGTGGTCAGGCCGATCAGGCAGATCGTCGCGCCAAGGAACAGCGTGAAGCGGATGCGGACGATGTTGACCGTCGCCTGGACCAGGCTGTGGACGATCCGAAAGCCGACATAACCCCACGCCAGCCACACGTTGATCGGCGCCTGGAAGTCCATGAAGACGAGGCTGAGGACGACCGCATAGAAGATCGTCGGCTGCTCCATCAGATGCTGGTAATTGTGCGCCGGCCAATTGCTCTTGCCAGGGTGCGCCTGCTCAAGGTCGGTGCCGCGCGACCCGTCCTTGATCGCGCGGCCGCGCAGCACCGGCGCGCGGGCGACCGCCAGCCACACCAGCATCACGATCGACCAGGCGACGAGCGCGATGACCGGGCCAAGTAATGGATAATGGGTCACTGTCGGTCCCTCCCTTGTTGCGGTGGGACGGTGGCCGAAGCCGGGCCGCCGGGCAAGCTGGGGCTACAGCGTGGCGTGCACCACGAAGTAGAGCGCCTCGGCGGTCAGGCCGAGCAGGCACAGCGACGATATCAGGAACAGGCTGAAACGATATTTGACGACGTTGGTGGTCGCCTGGATCATCGAATGGCCGATCCTGAGGATGGTGTAGCCCCACGCCAGATAGATGCTCATCGGCATGCCGCTGGCGCCCATCAGGATCAGCGCGAACACGATCGCATAGAAGATCGTCGGCTGTTCGGTCAGGTGCATGTAGTTATGCGCCTTCCACTGGACCGACGGGGGGACGACGCCGTCAAGATCCTGGCCGCGCCCGCCAATCTGGGTCTTGGTGTCGATCCCGGCCTGACGCATCGCTGGAAGCCGCGTCGCCGCCATCCAGATCATCATCACCAAAGTCCACGCAACCAGCACCACGACAGGCCCGAGCAGCGGATCGATTTCCATAAAAAAGCCCCCTCACGATAGCGTTTCGTGAGGGGGCAGGATGCCTGATTGTGGCGGGGATGCAAACCTTAGTCGAACAGCTTGGCGAAGCGGCGCTTGGCGCGGGTCTTCCAGTGGCCGCGGTGGTAGGCATCGCTCGCCAGCAGCGGCAGCACCGAGGTCGCCTCGGCATAGACCATCTGCTCCAGGGCCGTGCTGACCTTGCCCCAGCTCGCCGCCTCCTGCAGCGTCGACGACGAGCAGGCGCCGTCGCGGACGTCGGCAACGGTGATCTGGACGGCATATTTGTGGACCTCGACGTCCTCATGGCCGAGGATCTCGGCGCAGACGACGGTGTCCTGCGCGAAATTCTTCGGCACGCCGCCGCCGATCATCAGCAGGCCGGTGGTGCCCGCCTTGATCTTGATGTCGGTCAGCTCACGGAAGTCGGCGATCGAATCGAGCGTCATATAGTGGCCGCCGCGCTTCATCGCGTCGACCTGATGCTTGACCAGCCCGAATCCGGCCGACGAGTCGGTGAACGCCGGGCAGAAGATCGGCACGTCATGCTCATAGGCGAGCTTGACCAGGCTGTTGTCCTTCTTGCCGTTGTCGACCAGCCACTTGCCCATCTCCCTGATGAAGGCGCGGCTCGAGTAGGGGCGCGGTTCGAGACTGTCGGCGATGGCGCCGATGGTGAAGTCGCAATCCTGCAGCTGGGTTTCGTCGATATAGGTGTCGTAGATGCGGTCGATGTAGAGCGAGCGCAGCGTATCATCGTCGGGGATTTCAAGCGCTTGGTAATGCTTGTGGCCAAGCCCTTCGAAGAAATCCATGTCGACGATGGCAGCGCCCGTGGCGACGATCGCATCGACCATGTTGGAGCGCACCAACTCGGCGTACAAATCCATGCAGCCGCCGGCCGAGGTCGAGCCGGCGATGACCAGGATGACCGCGCAATCGGGGTCGGCCAGCATCTGGTTGTAGAGGTCGGTGGCGCGGGCGAGGTCGCGGCTGGTGAAGCTCATCTTGCCCATCGCCTCGACGATCGGACGCGCGTCGAAGCTGGTGATGTCGATATGCTCGACGGTCGACGACAGCAATTCGGCTTTGCGCTTGTCGTTGAGCTTGGCTTCGTCGGCGGTCTTAATGAGCGTGTCGGTGGTCATGATCGGTAATATTCCTCGTCATTCCCGCGAAAGCGGGAATCCCGCTACTCGCCGAGCTATGAAGATAACAAGCGGGATCCCCGCTTTCGCGAGGATGACGCGGTGGTGAACTCTGACGCCTACAGCGTGACGACGTTGGAACGCCTCGACGCCTCGACCGCTCCATAGAGCGAGGCCATCGGCTCGTCATCGACGATCACCCGGTCCTCGACCCCGAAGCCGTTGAACGCGGTGCGCATGGCGCAGCCATAAGCGCCGAGCATGCCGACTTCGATATAGTCGCCGGCGTGGACGTCGGCGGGCAGGTCGAACGGGCCGGCCATATGGTCGAGGTCGTCGCACGTCGGGCCGTAGAAGCTGAACGCGGCGTCGCGCACGGTCGAGTCGGTGTCGCGCACCAGCTTGACCGGGTAGCGCCAGCCGATGTGCGCGGCGTCGAACAACGCGCCATACGCGCCGTCGTTGATGTACAGTTCATGGCCGCGGCGCTTTTCGACGCGCACCAGCACGCTGGCATATTCGGCGCACAACGCGCGGCCGGGCTCGCACCACAATTCGGCGGAATAGGAAATCGGCAGCGCCTCAAACGCGTTGTGGATGACCTCGAAGTAATTTTCGAGCGGGGGCGGCTCCATTCCCGGATACCAGCTGGGGAAACCGCCGCCGACGTCGACGATGTCGACCGTCACCGCGGCCTCGACAATGGCGTCGCGGACCCGGCTCATCGCTTCGCCATAGGCTGCCGGGCTCATCGCCTGGCTGCCGACGTGGAAGCAGATGCCGAGCGCGTCGGACGCCTGGCGGGCGGCCTGGAGCAACGCCTTCACTTCATGCGGCTCGGCGCCGAACTTGGCGGCGAGGCTGAGCTTGGCATGGTCGGACGAAACCCGCAGGCGGACCAGCAGGTTCAAATCGGTCGCGGCGGTGCCGTCGGCCGCGGCAGTGGCGCGGACGATCTTGTCGAGTTCCTCCAGCGTGTCGAGGCTGAAGGTCTTCACATTGTGCGTGAAATAGGCCTCGGCGATGGCTTCCTCGGCCTTGACCGGGTGCATGAAGCACAAGGTCGAACCCGGCAGCGTCTCGGCCACCAGCCGCACTTCGCCGAGCGAGGCGACGTCATAATGGGTGACGCCCGAATCCCACAGGATCTGGAGCAACGCCGGCGACGGATTGGCCTTGACCGCATAGAGCGACTTGCCCGGAAACTTCTCCGAGAAGAAGCGGGCGGCGCGCGCAGCGGCGTGCGGACGAAGGAGCGTCACCGGCTGGACCGGGCGGCTCTTGGCGATCACGGCAGCGGAGCTGACGTTCGGGGCTTTCGCTAGCCCCAGCGCGCGATGATGCTTGTGCAATTCAAGGGACCTCCAAAGGCGGTAGTTCTCGACAAGGCTGCCTTGCGGTTATTGGAAGTCCCCATGGGGCAGCGAGCGCGATATATGGTCCCCGGACCCCCATGTAAAGATTTTTTGAACCCCGCGGCGGCGCGCGCTAGGGCATCCGTCGAGCGTCAGTCTCGTTCTGGCGAAAACCCAAGGAGGTCAAGGGGTTGAGCGAAACACGCAAGCTTGATCGTCAGGCCGTCGTCGAGGCGGGGGCGCGCATCGCCGGGGCAGTGGTCGAGACGCCGCTGATCGAGGCGCGTATCGGCGGGCGGGCGCTGTGGCTGAAATGCGAGAGCCTGCAGACCGGCGGGGCGTTCAAGCTGCGCGGCGCAAGCAACCGCCTGTTGCGGATGAGCGCCGAGGAGCGGACCCGCGGCGTGGTCGCTTTTTCGTCGGGCAATCACGCGCAGGGGGTGGCCATCGCGGCGCGGCGGCTGGGCATCGCCGCGACCATCGTCGCGCCGTCCGACGCGCCGATGCTCAAGGTCGAGGGCACCCGGGCGCAAGGCGCGGAGATCATCTTCTACGACCGGCGGACGGAGAACCGCGAGGCAATTGCGGCGGCGCTGGCGGCGGACAAGGGGTCGGTCGTGGTGCCGAGCTTCGACGACATCGACGTCATTGCCGGGCAGGGGACGGTCGGGCTGGAGGTCATCGCACAGCTCGGCCGCCAGCCGGCGCGGATCGTCACGCCGTGCGGCGGTGGCGGGCTTGCCGCGGGGCTGGCATTGGCCTGTCCCGACGCGGCCATGACCCTCGTCGAGCCCGACGGGTGGGACGATATGGGGCGGTCCTTGCGCGGCGGGGCAATCGTCTCGGTGGCGGCAGACGCGCCGCCGACCCTGTGCGATGCGCTGCAGACGCCGCGTGTGTCGCCGCTGACCTATGATGTCCTGCGCGGGGCGGCCGCGCTCGGCGTCAGCGACGCCCAGGTGACGGCGGCGGTGCGCTGGGCATGGGTCGAGCATGGCCTCGTCGTCGAACCGGGCGGCGCGGCGGGGATCGCGGCGGTGCTGGCGGGCAAGGTGGCGATTGAGGGAGCGACGGTGGTGATCGTGTCGGGCGGGAACATCGACCCGGCATTGCACGCGCAATTGATCGCCTAGGCGACCGTGCGATATTCGCCGGGCGACATCTGCGACGGCGAGCTGCGTTCGACCGCGCGGGTCAATTCCTCGAGCTCGGCGGCGAGCGTCTGGAGTTCGGCGGCGAGCACCTTGGGGTCAATCTCGGCGAAGTTGGCCGAGGCGTCGAGCAACGTGTCGAGCATCATCGAGATGCACGGCAGGATCGTCTCCTCGATGCGTTCGAACGCCTCCTCGAGCCGCCGCTGCTGCTGATCCATGCTGGTCATGAACCAGGTTATGGGACAAACCAGGTTAAGTTTTCCTGAAAGGAGCAGGAGTTGCCGGCACTATTTTCAGCGGTCCTGGCGTTGGCGATGATCGCCGCGGCGATCCTCGCCATCTTCGGAGTGCGGCTGCTCGCCCGGCCGGACGAGCGCAAGCGCGGCCTGCTGATGCTCGCCGCCGCCGGGGTGCTGGTCGGCAACGTCCTGATCTGGACCCTTTAATTCACCGTATCGGGCAGTTGGGGTCGAGCCGCATGTCGAGATAATCGTCGACGCTCTTCATCAGCAAATCGAGTTCGTTGGCGAAGAAGTGGTTGGCGTGCGGGATGGTGTCGTGGTGGATGGTGATGTGGCGCTGGGTGCGCAGTTTCTCGACCAGTTTCTGCACCGCGATCGGGGTCACGACCTCGTCGCCTTCGCCCTGGATGATGATGCCCGAAGCGGGGCACGGCGCGAGGAAGCTGAAATCGTACATGTTGGCCGGCGGGGCGATCGAGATGAAGCCGCGGATTTCCGGGCGGCGCATCAGCAATTGCATGCCGATCCACGCACCGAAGCTGACCCCGGCGACCCAGGTGACCTCGGCCTCCGGGTGAATTTGCTGGACCCAGTCGAGCGCCGAGGCGGCGTCGCTCAATTCGCCAATGCCATTATCGAACACGCCCTGGCTCTTGCCGACCCCGCGGAAATTGAACCGCAGCACGGCGAAACCGCGGCGGACGAAGTCCTTGTAAAGCAATTGCACGATCTTGTTGTTCATCGTGCCCCCAGCCTGCGGGTGGCTGTGGAGGATGACCGCCACCGGTGCGCGCGGCCGCGGACCGGGGTGGAAGCGGCCCTCAAGGCGGCCTTCGGGTCCGGGGAAAATGACTTCGGGCATGGGGCTGGCGCTCGCTTGGGCTGACAAAAAGGGATGTGCGGGGCAGGTGCGCCGCGACGTTGGCTCCTATATAGGGCGGGCGCTTGCTCTGGCAATCTTGAGGATCACCGACCCGCCGATGCCCCGTATCTACCTCGACCACGCCGCGACGACCCCCGTCCTGCCCGAAGCGCAAGCGGCGATGACCTGCGGCTATGGCGCCTGGGCCAACCCCAGCTCGCCCCACGGCGAAGGGCGGGCGGCGCGGGCGTTGCTCGAAGACGCGCGCGACACGCTGAAGGCGGCGATTGGCTGGCGCCATGACGTCATCTTCACCTCCGGCGCGTCCGAGGCGGTCGAGATAGCCGCCGCCCGCGCGCTGGTCCCCGGCCGGGCGCATGGCGCGACCGAACATGCCATCGTGCCGCACGCGATGGGCGCGGCCTCGAAGCCCATCCCGGTCGGCCGCGACGGGCTGGTCGACGAAGCCGCGCTCGAGTCGCAGCTGGGGCAAGGGCCGACGCTGGTGGCGATTCAGGCGGTCAACAACGAGACCGGGATCGTCCAGCCGCTCGACCGCATCGCCGCAATGGTCCGCGCGGCGGGGTCCTTGCTGCTCGCCGATTGCGCCCAGAGTGCCTCCAAGGCCCCGCTGCCCGATGCCGACTTCATCGCTCTGTCGGCGCACAAGCTCGGCGGCCCGCCGGGCATTGGCGCGCTGCTGGTCAGGGACCTCGCCACGCTGGCGCCGGTCGGCGGGCAGGAAAAGGGCTACCGCCGCGGCACCCAGGACATGCCCGCCGCGCTGGCCTTCGCCGCGGCGCTCGCCGCCAGGCCTTACGACATGGTTCGCCTCGGCGCCCTGCGCGCCCGCCTCGACGACGGCGTCAGGGCCAGCGGCGGCGTGGTCATCGGCGGGGGCGCGCCGCGCCTCGCCACCATCGGCGCGGTGGCGCTGCCCGGCGCCAGCAACGCCGCCTTGCTCGTCCAGTTCGATCTTGCGGGCATCGCGGTCTCGGCCGGCAGCGCTTGCTCGTCGGGCAAGATGAAATCGAGCGCGGTGATGGCGGCAATGCACGTCGACCCCGCCATCGCCGGGAGTTTCCTCCGGATCAGCTTCGGCCCGTCGACCAGCGAAGCCGAGGTCGACGCCTTCCTCGCCGAATGGCGGCGGATCGCCGACCGCGCCCAACGCGCGGCATGATCTACCTCGACTATCAGGCGACCACCCCGCTCGCGCCCGACGTGGCGCATGCCATGCGGCCGTGGGCGGAGGACAAGTTCGCCAACCCGCATTCGCCGTCGCGCGCCGGCCGGGAAGCGGCAGCGGCGATCGAGGTGGCGCGGCAACGGGTGACGGGCGCCATTGGCCTCGCCGGCGGCACGCTCGCCTTCACCTCGGGCGCGACCGAGGCGCTCAACTGGGCGATCAAGGGCACGCTTGAACGGTCCGACCGGCGCAAGCTGGTGATCATCGCCACCGAACATGCCGCCGTGCTCGACAGCGCCGACTGGCTCGAAGGGCAGGGGATCGAAGTGGTGCGCCTGCGGGTCGGCCGCGACGGCCTGGTCGACATGGCCGCGGCAACAGCGGCGATCGACGACCGTACCGCCCTGGTCGCGGCGATGCTGGTGAACAATGAGATCGGCGTCATCCAGCCGGTCGCCGAGCTTGCCCGGATGGCGCACGAGGCTGGCGCATTGCTGCTATGCGATGCCGTCCAGGGGCTGGGCCGCGTGGCGATCCCCAAGGGTTGCGACCTCGTCGCCGTCTCGGCGCACAAGCTCCATGGGCCAAAAAGCATCGGCGCCTTGTGGTTTCGCGACGGCGCCGAGCCCGCGCCCTTGCTCCACGGCGGCGGGCAGGAGCAGGGGTTGCGCTCGGGCACGCTGTCGCCGGCCCTGTGCGTCGGCTTCGGCGAGGCGGCGCGGATCGCCGCCGACCGCGCCCATGCCGACCGCGCCCATGTCCGCTCGCTGGCGAAGATCGCGCTCGCCGCGCTGGGTGAAGGCTGGACGCTCAACGGCAGCGCGACCGAACGCTATCCCGGCAATCTGAACCTGCGCCGCGACGGGCTCGATGCCGCGCGGCTGCTGTCCGACTGCCGCGACATCGGTTTCTCGCTCGGGTCGGCGTGCGCCTCGGGCTCGGGGCGGCCGAGCCACGTCTTGCGCGCCTTGGGCCTCAGCGACCGCGAGGCGCGAGCCTCGATTCGCCTGGGCTTCGGCCGTTTCACCACCACCGGCGATATCCGCCAGGCGTGCGAGATGCTGACTGCCGCCGCCGCCGCGCAGGCGGTGCTGCCGGCGTGACCCGCGTGCGCTTCCTCAAGCCCGACGGCAGCCTCGACCGCGAGGTCGACGCCGCGCCGGGCACCGTGCTGCTCGACCTCGCCCAGGCCCGTGGCCAGCCGCTTGAAGGCGCGTGCGAGGGCGCGATGGCCTGCTCGACCTGCCACGTCATCATCGCCGCCGAGGACTTCGACCGCCTGCCGCCGGCGAGCGAGGAGGAGGACGATCTGCTCGACCTCGCCGCCCACGTCACCCGCACCTCGCGCCTGGCGTGCCAGGTGGTGCTGGGCGCGGAACTCGAAACGCTGACGGTGCGGATGCCCGGCGCGGCTTACAACCTCGACCGATAGCAACAAGCGCGCAACCACTCGGCCTCCTCGAACATTTTGCCTGTGTCCGAGGAGAGTAGTCATGAAAGTCAGCCTGACCTTCGTTCTGGCCGCCGCCGCGCTGGCGGCGTCGCCGGCCGCCGCCCAGGTGGCGGACACCACCCACACCGCGGTCAAGACAACCACCACCGTCCACCGCAATGTCACGGTGACCAAGCCCGCCGAGCATCGCGCGGTCGTCACCCACCGGCACCGCGACTGTCATCGCGCCTGGCGCAACCATCACCGGGTCAAGGTGTGCCGCACGGTCAAGGTCACCAAGCACGTCTGACGCCCCGCGCGGCCCGGTCTTGCAGCGGCTTGATCGGGCCGCCGTTCTTCCCCATATGCGCCCCCGGAAGTCGGCGGACGGAGCCGTCGCCAACCTGGTCAGATCCGGAAGGAAGCAGCCACAACGATTTGGCCCCGGGTCGTCGGCTTCCACCGCATAAGGTGCACCTCCGGATTTACTCCGTGACGGCCACCGCCACCGTCCTTACATACAGTGGCAATGTCCGATTCCCCCGATCCTGCCGACGAGCCCGGCCTCGGCCTTGACCTGCCCGCGGTCGCGCCGCCGCCCGCCAAGGCCACGCCTTACCGCGTGCTCGCCCGCAAATATCGCCCGCAGACCTTCGCCGAGCTGATCGGGCAGGACGCGATGGTGACGACGCTGGGCAATGCCATCGCCCGCGATCGCATCGCCCATGCCTTCCTGCTGACTGGGGTGCGCGGGGTCGGCAAGACCTCGACCGCGCGGCTGGTCGCCAAGGCGCTCAACTGCATCGGCCCCGACGGCAAGGGCGGGCCGACCATCGATCCGTGCGGACTATGCGATCCGTGCGTGTCGATCGCCGAAGGCCGCTACATCGACGTGATCGAGATGGACGCCGCCAGCCACACCGGCGTCGACGATGTCCGCGAGATTATCGACGCGGTCCGCTACGCCTCGGTCTCGGCGCGCTACAAAATCTATATCATCGACGAAGTCCACATGCTGTCCAAGCCTGCATTCAATGCGTTGCTCAAGACTCTTGAGGAACCACCTGAGCATGTGAAGTTCCTGTTCGCGACCACTGAAGTGGCCAAGGTGCCGGTCACTGTGCTGTCGCGCTGCCAGCGATTCGACCTGCGCCGCATCCCCGCCGAACTGCTGGTCAAGCATTTCGCTTATGTCGCCCAGGCCGAGGGGGTCGAGGTCGAGGAGGAAGCGCTGCAGGTCATCGCCCGCGCCGCCGAGGGCTCGGCCCGCGACGGGCTGTCGCTGCTCGACCAGGCGATCGCCCATGGTGAGGGCAAAGTCGCCGCCAACGACGTGCGCGACATGCTCGGTCTCGCCGACCGCGGCCGCATCCGCCGGCTGCTCGAGGCGGTGCTCGGCGGCGATGCGGCGGAGACGCTGGCCCAGCTCGACGAGGCGCACAGCCTCGGGGTCGATCCGGCCTCATTGCTGCGCGGCCTGATGGAATCGCTCCACGCCGTGACCCGCGCCAAGGCGGGGGCCGCCGCCGATCTGCTGCAATCCGCCGAACAGCGCGAGGCCGCCGCCGACCTTGCCGCGCGCCTGTCGTGGGGGCAGCTCCATCGGCTGTGGCAATTATTGCTCAAGGGCCTTGGCGACGTCACCATTGCGCCCGACCCGCACGAAGCGGCGACGATGGCGCTGCTGCGGCTGATCCACGCCGCCGATCTGCCCGATCCCGGCGCCATCCTGCAGCGGCTGGCGAGCGGGGAAGGGGTCGCCACGGCCCAAGCCAGCCCGCCCAGGCCCAGCGCCGCGCCCGCCGCCAGCCTCGACAGCTTCGGCGCCCTGGTCGACGCGGTCGAGCGCGGCGGGCGGCAATTGCTCGCCGTCCAGCTGCGCAGCCACGTCGGGCTGGTCCGCTTCGCGCCGGGCGAGGTGGTGCTCAAGCCAATGAAACCGCTCGGCCCCGATTTCGTCCGCGACCTCACCGCCGCCGCCAAGTCCGCGACCGGGACGCCGTGGGCGGTGCGGCTGACCGACGAAGCGGGCGAACCCTCGCTCCACCAGCAGGACGAGATCGCCGAGCAGCAGGTGCGCGCGGCGGTGCTCGACGAACCGGCGGTGCGCGACCTGCTCGCCGCCTTCCCCGATGCCGTGCTCGAAGATGTCACCCCCGAAGGAAACGCCAGCCATGCCCAGCCTTGATGAGATCATGCAGATGGCGCAGGCCGCCCAGGCCGAGCTGCAGAAAGCCCAGGACAATCTCGAGCATGTCGAGGTCGAAGGCGCCGCCGGCGGCGGGCTGGTCAGGATCCGCGCCACCGCCAAGGGCCGCATCCTCGCCGTCACCATCGACGACAGCCTGATCGTCCCCGCCGACAAGGCGATGCTCGAGGACCTTGTCGCCGCCGCGATCAATGACGCCCGCGCCAAGGCCGACGTCGCCGCCAACAGCGAGATGCAGAAAATGTCGTCGGGCCTGGCCCTGCCGCCGGGGCTCAAGCTGCCCTTCTAGGCCGCCCGCCGCCCCTCTTGTGCCGACGGCCAAGTGGCGCGACACTGCAGCCTTGCTTTGGGGGAGGGCGCACCATGGACCGATTGGGGGCGATGCAGGATTGGCCGCTGCGGCTGATGCGCCTGGTCGACCATGCCGAGCGCGAGCATGGCGACAGCGAGATCGTCACCGCCTGGGCCGACGGGGCGATCACCCGCACCAACTGGCGCGGCGTCGCCGGCGATGCCCGGCGAATGGCGCACGCGCTCGAATCGCTCGGCATTCAGCCCGGCGACCGCGTCGCGACGCTGGCGATGAACCATTCGGCGCACCTCACCGCCTGGTATGGCGCGATCGGCATGGGCGGCGTTCTCCACACCATCAACCCGCGGCTGTTCGACGACCAATTGGCCTATATCGCGACCCACGCCAGGGACCGCGTCCTGCTCTACGACCACGCCTTCGCGCCGGTGGTCGAACGGCTCAAGCCGCGCTGGCCGACGATCGAGCATTTTGTCTGCTTCGACCCGCCCGCGGGGGTGGAGGGTCCCGACCCGTCCTTCGCCGAATGGCTCGCGCCGCATGACGGCGACTATGCCTGGGTCGAGGGCGACGAGCGCGCGCCCTGCGGCCTGTGCTACACCAGCGGCACCACCGGCAACCCCAAGGGCGTGCTGTACGAGCATCGCTCGACCATGCTCCATGCGATGGCCGAAATCGCGCCCGACGTGTTCGACCTGTCGGCGCAGGCGGTGGCGCTGCCGATCGTGCCGATGTTCCACGCCAACGCCTGGGGCTTGCCGTGGGCGGCGCCAATGACCGGGGCCAAGCTCATCCTGTCGGCCGATTACCGCCCCGACCGCCTGTGCAAGCTGTTCCGCGACGAAAAAGTCACCCATTCGGCCGGCGTGCCGACGGTGTGGCTCGGCATGATCGCCCACATCGAGGCGACCGGCGAAGAGCTTGGCGACCTCAGGATGGTGACCATCGGCGGTTCGGCGGCGCCGCGCGCGATGGTCGAGTGGTTCCGCGCCAAGGGCATCGCCGTCGGCCACGCCTGGGGGATGACCGAAACCTCGCCGATCGGCACGCTCGGCGCCCCGCCGGCCGGTTGGGACGACCTCGGCGATGAGCAGCAGGTCGCCTATATCCTGCGCCAGGGCCGGGTCCCGTTCGGGGTCGAGCTGCGGGTGGTCGGCGACGATGGCGAGGTGCTGCCCCGTGACGGCAAGAGCTCGGGCGGCCTGCAGGTACGCGGCCCATGGGTCATCCGCCGCTATTTCGCCGAGGATCACGACGTGGTCGACGCCGACAATTGGTTCGACACCGGCGATGTCGCCTGCCTCCACCCCGACGGGACGATGCAGATCACCGACCGCGCCAAGGACGTCATCAAGTCGGGCGGCGAATGGATCAGCTCGATCGACCTCGAAAACGCCGCGGTCGGCTGCCCCGGCGTGGCCGAAGCCGCGGCGATCGGCATCCCTCATCCGAAGTGGGATGAGCGGCCGCTGTTGCTGGTCGTCCGCGCGCCCGGCTCCGACGTCAATGAAGCCAGCATTCGCAATCACCTGGCCGGTCAAATCGCCAAGTGGTGGCAACCCGACGCGATCGAATTCGTCGACGAACTGCCCCACACCGCGACCGGCAAATTGTCCAAGCGCACCCTGCGCGACCAGTGGCGCGCCTATCGTTTCAAGGACGCCGAAGCGATGGTCGGCCGCGACTGACACTTCGCACCCTGCGAATGCAGGGGTACAGGCTTGGCTCCTGCCGTCGCAGGACCACAATTGCGCTCGGCGCCGTGACCCCCTAAACGCGCCCTCAAATCCCACCCGTTCAAAGGATCCGCGCCCCCATGGCCGCCCAGTACAGCTACGTGATGAAGGGTCTGACCAAGACCTTCCCCGGCGCGCCCAAGCCGGTGCTCAATGGCATCCACCTGCAATTCTACCCCGACGCCAAGATCGGCATCGTCGGCCCCAACGGCTCGGGCAAGTCGACCCTGATGAAGATCATGGCCGGCCGCGACACCGAATTCGTCGGCGAGGCGTGGGCCGGCGACGGCATCACCGTCGGCTACCTCGAGCAGGAGCCACAGCTCGACCCGACCAAGACGGTGATGGAAAATGTCCGCGAGGGCGTGAAGCCGATCGCCGACATGATGGACCGCTTCAACGCCATCTCGGCGCTGATGGGCGATCCCCCGGCCGACGCCGACTTCGACGCGCTGATGGCCGAGATGGGCGAATTGCAGGAGAAGATCGACGCGGTCGACGGCTGGACGCTCGACAACCAGCTCGAGATCGCCATGGACGCGCTGCGCTGCCCGCCGGGCGAGGCCGGGGTCGAGAACCTCACGGGCGGCGAGAAGCGCCGCGTCGCGCTGACCAAGTTGCTGCTCCAGAAGCCCGGCATCCTGCTCCTCGACGAGCCGACCAACCATCTCGACGCCGAAAGCGTCCAGTGGCTCGAAAAGCACCTCGTCGATTATCCCGGCAACGTCATCCTCGTCACCCACGACCGCTACTTTCTCGATAATGTCGTCAACTGGATCCTCGAGCTCGATCGCGGCAAATACTTCGTCTACGAAGGCAATTATTCGACCTACCTCGACAAGAAGGCCAAGCGTCTCGACCAGGAAGGGCGCGAGGACGAGGGCCGCCAGAAGGCGATCACTCAGGAACTCGAATGGATCCGGCAAAGCCCCAAGGCGCGCCAGACCAAGTCGAAAGCCCGCATCAAGGCGTTCGACGCGTTGGTCGAGGCGGCCGAGAAGCGCGTCCTCGGCAAGGCCCAGATCGTCATCCAGACCCCGACGCGCCTCGGCGGCAACGTCATCGAGGCGACCGGCCTGACCAAGGCCTATGGCGACAAATTGCTGTTCGAGGATTTGAGCTTCAACCTGCCGCCGGGCGGGATCGTCGGGGTGATCGGCCCCAACGGCGCCGGCAAGACCACCCTGTTCAAGCTGATCATCGGCTCCGAAACCGCCGACGGCGGGGACATCAAGGTCGGCGAGACGGTCCGCTTGGGCTTCGTCGACCAGAGCCGCGACGCGCTCGACCCCAAGCACAACGTGTGGGAGGAAATCTCCGGCGGGCACGAGCTGATGACCGTCGGCAAGCAGGAAATGCAGACCCGGGCGTACGTCGGCGCGTTCAACTTCAAGGGCGTCGACCAGCAGAAGAAGGTCGGCCAGCTGTCGGGCGGCGAACGCAACCGCGTCCACCTCGCCAAGATGCTCAAGGAGGGCGGCAATGTCCTATTGCTCGACGAGCCGACAAACGACCTCGACGTCGAGACTTTGCGCGCGCTGGAAGAGGCGCTCGAGAATTTTGCCGGCTGCGCGGTGGTCATCAGCCACGACCGCTTCTTCCTCGACCGCCTGGCGACCCACATCCTCGCCTTCGAAGGCGACAGCCACGTCGAGTGGTTCGAAGGCAATTTCGAAGCCTATGAAGAAGACAAGCGCCGCCGCATGGGGCCAGAGGCGGACCGCCCGCACCGGATGACGTACAAGAAACTGACGCGGTAGCGACCTTAAGCGGTCCAGATGCCGACCAATGCCGCCAGCACGACAAGCATCAGCACGGCGTTGATCGGCAGCAGCAGCGCCGTCGGCAGCGGCTTCAGGTCGACGTCGGGCGGGGGCACGGCGCGGTTGAGCTGGCGCCACACCGCGGCGACCAGGCAGAAGCCGGCGAAGGCGACCAGCACCGACGCCGAAAGCTTGGCCAGCAGCGGCGCCACGACGTCGTTGAGCAAGGCTCGCGCGCCGATCCCGGTGGCCAATGCGGCGAGCGCGGTGCGGACCCAGGCGGCGTAGGTGCGCTCGGCGGCGAGCAAGGTGCGGTCACCGGCCAGCGTGGTACGCGTGTCGGCGGTGTCGGTCAGCCGCTCGGTGCTCTGCTCGACCGCCTTGGCGCTGCGCTGCAGTTCCTTCGCCGGCGCGTCGGTCATGGCAGCGGCGGCTCCTCGATCTCGCGGTCGCGTGGGCCGCGCTTGGCGATCGAGGCATCAACGCTCCACGGCCCCGGCCCGGCGACGGCGATGAGCAGGAAGATGAAGCATAGCAAGATGGCCACTTCGCCCTGGTTGACCAGCGGGAAGGGCGACTGCGACGCGTGCACCATCCAGTAAGCGACCGCCAGCTCACCCGACAGCAGGAACGCCGCCGGGCGGCTGAGCAGGCCCACCAGCAGCAGCAGGCCGCCAATCAGCTCCATGATCCCGGCGACCCACAGCAGGCTCATCGCGGGCGGGAAGGCGACCGCGGAGGGAGGAATGCCGAACAGCTTTGCGGTGGCATGCTGGAGCAGCAGCACCGCGGCGACGATCCTCAGCAGGCTGAGCGCCTGCCCGGAACGAGTGGAGGCGAGGCCGGTCATCGCATTCCCCTTTGAGCAAATGGTGGCGGCGGCAAGACTGTCTGCCGCCGCCGCATATGTCAAAGGGCGCTAGGCTAGAGTTCGACCGAGGCCTGATGCTTTTTCTGATGCTCCTTGCCGGGGTCGACGTTGAACAACAGCTTCAACCCCGCCGCCTTGAGCGTCGAGAAAGCGCTGGCCTCCCACACGTCGGCCTTGTCGGTGTCGAAGCGGATCAGCTGGAGGTCGGGGTCGTCCTTGCCGTCCTTGTACCAGCTGGCGATGATCGGGTTCCACAGCCGCTCGATCACCGCGCGATCGTCCGACGGGCTGAGCGTGCCGTGGATATGCGCGAACAGGTCATGGCCCTTGCTGGCGAAGGTCGCCACCGCGCGGCTGCTCGACGACAAGGCCTGGCCGATGCCGTCGCTCTTCGAGCCGAAGAAGTAGATCTTGCCCGCCTCGTCCTTGCCGTCCTCACCCTTGTCGACCTGGGCGGTCATCGGGCGGGTGCGGTCGTCCTCGACGCCCTTCAGCCCGAGCATCACGGTCCGGTCGTCTTCGAAGCCCTTCCACAGCTTGGCGCGCAGCTTGATCTCGGGGCTGTCATGGTCAAACATCTGTCTCTCCTCGTCGCGATAGGTTCGGAAGAGAAACGGAGGACGGGTGGGGCGGGTTCCGCTAGCGCAGCCGCTTGACCGCCAGCCGCCCGTCGCTGCCGGTCTTGACCTGGAAATTGGGCACCGCCTTGATCAGGTCGCTCAATCGGGTGAAGCCGTAGTTGCGGACGGCGAAGCTCGACACTGCCTTGGCGCGCTGGCCCATTTCGCTCAAGCTGGCATAGCCTTCGTCATCGCGCTTCGATGCTTTGAACGCGGCGCCCAGCACCTGCAGCAGTTCGGCGTCGATCTCGCGCTGGCCCTCCGCCGGGGCGGGCGCCTCGAGCGCGACATCCTTGTTGCTGGCCAGCGCCGCAACGTCAAAGAAGCGGGTGCAGCTTTGCTGGAAACTCTGCGGGGTCTTGGCGGTGCCGAAGCCGTAGCACGGCAGGCCATCCTCGCGGATGCGCTGGGCGAGCGGGAGGAAGTCCGAATCCGACGACATGATGCCGAACCCGTCGACATGGCCGCGGTAAAGCAGGTCCATGGCGTCGATCGTCATCCGCATGTCGGTCGCGCTCTTGCCCTTGACCACGTCGAACTGCTGCATCGGGATGATCGAGTGAAGGCCGGTGAGGTTGCCCCAGCCCTTGAGGCTGGTCTTGGCCCAATTGCCGTAGGCGCGGCGGATATTGATGTTGCCGAGCTCGCCGAGCACCAGCAGCACTTCGTCGAGATGGTCGGGCGAGGCGTTGTCGGTGTCGATCAGCAGCGCGATGTTGAGGTCGGGCTCGCGCCGCTCATTGTGGTCGGTCATCGGGCAAAACCTCCGTTTCGTCGCCTTCTATCGCATCGGGGGCGGAACGAAACCGCCTTTCGCTCGCTTGGGAAGGTGGCAGGGCGGGAAAGCGTATCTGGAGGAATGGACATGAAGAAACTTGCATTGACCGCCGCACTGGCGACCGGGCTGAGCCTATCGGCGTGCGCGACCAACCCCTACGGCTACAACGACCCGTATGGCTCGGGCTACGGCAACAACAGCTCGCAGACCAACCGCACGGTGGCCGGCGCGGCGATCGGCGGCGCGGTCGGCGCGGCTGCCGGCGCGATCATCCCCGGCGTTTCGCCGATTCAGGGCGCAATTGCCGGCGCAGTGCTCGGCGGCGTTGCCGGCGCGGTCATCAAGGGCCGCCAATATTACCGCGATACCCGCGGCTATTGCTATTATGTCGATAGCAACGGCAACGCTGTCTACGACTACAACACTCGTTGCTAGTCCAATAATCGCCGCGCTTTAGCGGTGAATGCTCAGACGGGGCGGAAGCAATCTTCCGCCTCGTCAAGCATGTACAGCTGCCCCTCGCTGATCGAGAAGTGGCAGCCGGCCAGCTTCAGCGTTCCGGCCGCCTCGCGCTCGGCGACGAACGGGAAGCTCCGCAGATTGTCGAGACTGCGGCGAATGCCGACTTCCTCGAGGATCCGCGCCGCCGCCTCGCCAGTGCCATGCTCCAGCGCGATGGCCGCCGCGGGCGCGTCGATCTGTTCCATCCAGCGGGCCACGAACCCGCCTTCGCCAGCCGGGGCATCGGCGAATTGCCCGGTCAGCGCCGCGCCGATACCGCCGCAGTGCTCGTGACCCATCACCACCGCGCTTTCGACGCCAAGTTGGGTGACCGCGAACTCGAGCGCCGCCGAGACGCCGTGGCGCCCGCCGTCGGCCTCGAACGGGGGCACGAGGTTGGCGACGTTGCGAACGACGAAAATCTCGCCCGGATCGCTGTCGAAGATCGTCGCCGGGTCGGCGCGGCTGTCGCAACAGGCGATGATGATGGCCTTGGGCGATTGGCCCTCGGCGAGGCGGCGCCAGCGGGTACGCTCGGCTTCGTAGCGATTCTCCCGGAACCGCCGATAGCCCGCCAATAATCCGCCGAACGCATCCATCTTGGTCTCCGTGGTCGTTGCCGCGCCGCTATATCCGCTCGGGCAGGGGTGGCAAGGCCGCGGGCAAGTCGCTATCTGGCGCGTCATGAACGCACCGCTCGTCCCATCGCCCTCGGGCTCGCCCCGGCAGCGCAAGCCCGA
>JBDSRV010000054.1:0-32370 GCA_039929125.1 Sphingomicrobium sp. | reverse complement strand
GGAAAAGAAGTTCACGCGCGGCAGGACGCCGGGGACAGGACGGCAAGGATGCAGCGTGAAACGTGCAGCCGTCTTGGCTGAGCGCTTAGGTGGTGAAGTGGGGCGAAGTCAACGCCCTTAGAAGGGATGTATCCTGTTTGCGTGCACTCCCTTAAAAGGGACGCACGATCACCAACACGACGATCAACGCGGTGAGGATGCCGGGCAATTCGTTTATGATCCTGAGCTGCTTGTCCTCGAGCGCGCGGTGGCCCTTGGCGAGCTTGCGGCCGTAAGCGCCGATCCAGCCCTGGTAAGCGGTCAGGCCGACGACCAGCAGCAGCTTGGCCGAAAACCACGTCTGGCCGAAGGCGCCGAGGTGAACCGCGAGCAGCAGGCCAAGCGTCCAGGTAATCAGCATCGCCGGGGTCAGGATGATCGTCCGCGCCCGGTCTTCGCGCTCCAGCCAGGCGCGATCCTCGGCTGATCCGGGCGTCGTTGCCTGGTGGTGGACGTAATAACGCGGCACGATGAACAGCCCGGCGATCCAGAAGATCACGAAGGTGACGTGCGCTGCCTTGACCCACAGATAAGCGGCGCCGAGGAAGCCAACATAATTGCCGAGGAAATTCACCGCGCGCCCTTTACCAGCTCGACCAGCTGCTCGACATGGGCGATCGGCGTGGTCTGCTGGATGCCATGGCCGAGGTTGAAGATGTGGGGCCGCCCACCGAGCGCGTCAAGGATATGCGCCACCGCGCCCGTCAAGGCATCGCCGCCGGCGATCAGCGCGAGCGGGTCGAGATTGCCCTGCACCGGCATGCCTTTGGGCAGCACCCGGTCGGCCCACGCCGGGTCAACCGTCTCGTCGAGGCCGATCGCCTGGATGCCGGTCGCTTCAGCATACGCCGCAAGCTTGCCGCCGGCGCCCTTGGGGAAACCGATCACCGGCGTGTCGGGATGGCGGGCACGGAACGCCGCGACCAGCCGCGCGGTCGGGGCGATCACCCAGCGCTCGAACTCGGCCGGCGCAAGGCTGCCGGCCCAGCTGTCGAACAATTGCACCGCATCGACCCCGGCCTCGACCTGGCCGGTCAGATAATCGAGCGTCACCGCCTCGATCCGATCGATGATCGCCTGGAACTTGCCGGGATCCTGGTAGGCGAGGCTGCGCGCTTCGGCCTGTTCGCGGCTGCCCTGGCCGGCAACCATGTAGGTGGCGACCGTCCACGGGCTTCCGGCAAAGCCCAGAAAAGTCGTCTCAGGCGACAGCTGGGCCTTGACTCTGGCCACGGTCGCCCAGATCGGGTCGAGCCGCCCCAGCACCGGCGTGAGGCCGTCCAGCGAGGCGTTAGCGAGCGGGGGCGCAAGCCGCGGTCCTTCGCCCGCGACGAAGCTCAACTCCTGGCCGATGGCGTGGGGGACGATGAGGATGTCGGAAAACAGGATCGCGCCGTCCAGCGGAAAGCGCCGCAGCGGCTGGAGCGTGATCTCGGCCGCGGTCGGCGGATCGTAGGCCATGTCCAGGAAACCGCCCTTTTCCGCCCGAAGCGCGCGATATTCGGGGAGGTAGCGGCCGGCCTGGCGCATCAGCCACATCGGCACCGGATCGCGGCGCTCCCCGCGCAGCACGGCGAGCAACGGCTTGTCCGGGGCGGCAGGCGGCGTCGGGTCGATCGGGCGCGAAGCCACCCTCTTCTCCTTCTTGATAGAGATATATTTAAGTAGAATCTTTGAAGTGATTGATGGCGGCTTGGCAGCGGGATTTAAGCGCGCCTCCCGGGTTTGCCAACAGGCAGGGCAAACGCCCGACTCGCGGCCCAAGCGCGAGTCGCGGCGCGCCTTGCCCGGGATTCACAGGCTGTGGATAGACTCTATCCCCTGTGGACGGCCGGTCGAACGGTGATTGGCGGAGTCTGGGCGATCGGCGCGGTTGGGTCATCCCCCGTTTGGCGCTAGGCAGGCCCCCAGACTTTTCCACAAGGTTTTCCCATGGGACTGATATTGGCCTCGTCGAGCCTGATTCGCCGGGCGATGCTCGACCAGGCGGGCGTGACCTATGCGGTGCAGGCGCCCGACTGCGACGAGGCAGCGGTCAAGCGGGGCCATGATGGCGACGGCGAAATGCTGGCGCTCCGGCTGGCCGAACTCAAGGCCGCTTCGGTTGTGGGGGATCCGGGCGACTGGGTGATCGGCGCCGACAGTACGGTCAGCGTCGACAATGTTCGTTATTCCAAGCCGCGCGACCGCGCCGAGGCGGCGGCGCATCTGCGGGCTTTCTCCGACCGAACGATGACGCTGTCGAGCGCGGCGGCGCTGGCGCGGGGCGGCAAGATCGCATGGAGTGTCGGCGACACCGCCCGGCTCAGCGTGTGGCCCCTGTCCGACGCGTTCATCGACACCTATCTCGACGCCGAATGGCCAGACGTCGGCCATTGCGTCGGGGTGTTCCGCATGGAGGGGCGCGGCGTGACTTTGTTCGATCGCGTCGAAGGCAGCCATTTCACCATCCTCGGCATGCCGTTGATCCCGCTGCTCGGGGCGCTGCGCGAGCGGGGGCTGGTGGCGGCATGACGTCAGTTGTGCGTCCGTATGCCGAGGTCATCGGCGACCCGATCGACCATAGCCTGTCGCCGGTCATCCACGGCTTCTGGCTCGAGGCGCTTAAGATCGAGGCCGATTATCGGCGGCGGCAGGTAAGGCGCGCTGATTTGCCCGCCTATCTGGCGGAAAAGAAGGCGGACGCGGCGTGGAAGGGGTCAAATGTGACGATGCCGCTCAAGCTCGACGCGCTGGCGCTGGCCGATGAGCCGACCGACCGCGCGCTCGCCGCCGGCGCAGCCAATACGTTGGTGCCGCGCGACGGCAAGCTGGTTGCCGCCAATACCGACGTCGGGGCAATCGCCACGCTGATCGACCGCGCGCGCCAGGCGGGCACGGCCATCCCCAACGTCACCCTGTTCGGCAATGGCGGCGCAGCGCGGGCGGCGCTGGCGGCGCTCAGGCTGCTCAATGTCCAAGTCATCCAGATCCACGCCCGCGACCTCCAGGCGGCGACCGCGCTGGCGGTCGAGTTCGGGCTGTCCGACGGTCCGGTCGGGATGGACCATCCGGCCGCAGGCGCGCTGCTGATCAATGCCACCCCGCTCGGCATGGACGGGCACGACTGCCTCAATTGCGACCTCTCGGCGATGCCCGGCAAGGGACTGGTGTTCGACATGGTCAGCGCGCCGGCCGAAACGCCGTTGATCAAGGTGGCGCGGGCCCGCGGGCTGAAAGTCATCACCGGGCTCGAGATGCTGGTCGAGCAGGCGGCGGCGAGCTTCAAACTGTTCTTCGCCGCCGACGCCCCGCGCGACCGCGACGCCGAATTGATGCAAAGGCTCAATCCATGATCACCCTCGCGCTGACCGGATCGATCGGGATGGGCAAGTCGACCGTCGCCGGGATGTTCGCCGCCGCGGGGATTCCGCTGTTCGACGCGGATGCCGCGGTGCGGCGGCTGCAGGGTCCGGGCGGGGCGCTGGTCGAGCGAATCGAGCAGCGTTGGCCAGGCACGACCCGCGACGGCGCGGTCGACCGTGACGCGCTGGCGTTGAAGGTGCTCGGCGACAAGGACGAGCTGGCGGTGCTTGAGGCGATGGTCCACCCCGCGGTTCACCACGAGCGGACGCGGTTCATCATGGCCCATGGCGACGCCCCGGCGTTGCTGTTCGACATCCCCTTGTTGTTCGAGACCCACGGCGAATCGACCTTCGACAAGGTCATCGTCGTGTCCGCCCCGGCGGAGGTGCAGCGGGCGCGGGTGATGGGACGACCGGGGATGACCGCGGCCAAGCTCGATTCGATCCTCGCCCGCCAGCTGCCCGACGCCGACAAGAAAGCACGCGCCGACTTCGTCATCGACACCAACGGCAGCCTGGCGGCGACGCAGGCCCAGGTGGATGCGATCCTTGCTTGTCTTGGCCTCGCGACGGGTCAATAATGCGGCCATGCGGGAAATCGTTTTCGACACCGAGACCACCGGCCTGAGCCCGGCGGGCGGCGACCGTTTGGTCGAGATCGGCTGCGTCGAGATCTTCAACCGGGTCGAGACTGGGCGCCACTATCATTGCTATTACAACCCCGAGCGGCCGATGCCGTCGGAGGCCGAAGCGATTCACGGGCTTGGCGACACCTTCCTGTCGGACAAGCCGCGCTTCCCCGACACGGTCGAGGAATTGCTCGAGTTCATCGGTGATTCGCCGCTGGTGGCGCATAATGCGAGCTTCGATTTCGGCTTCCTCAACCACGAGCTCGAGCGCTGCGGGCGGACCAGCGTGTGCTTCTCGCGGATGGTCGACACGCTTAGCCTGGCGCGCTCGCGCCACCCCGGCGCCAAGCACAGCCTCGACGCCTTGTGCACTCGCTTCGGCGTCGATCGCTCGCACCGGGTCAAGCATGGCGCACTGCTCGACGCGCAATTGCTCGTCCAGGTTTACGTCGAGCTGACCGGCGGGCGGCAGATCGGGCTGGGCCTGGCCGCCGAACCCGAACTTGCCGCTGCGGCGTCGGCCGCGGTTCCGCCGGTCGAGCGCGTGTTTCGACCCGCCCGGCTGTTCGTGCCGAGCGCCGCCGAGATCGAGCGCCATCGCGGCTTTATCGGCCGGATCACCAGCCCGTTGTGGGCACGGCTGCTGGGCGCTTAGGCGAACCCATTCGCGCCGAGGGCATTTTGCCCCGGCGCTTTTATCAAGGAGGCCAGTCATGGACGTGCGAGTCGCAGGCCACCAGGTCGCCACTGGCGAATCGCTGCGCAGCCGGGTCACCGACCGCCTCGGCGCGCTCGCCGACCGCTATTTCTCGCGCGCGGTGGCGGCCAACGTCACCTTCGGGCGCGGGCCGCACGACGACTTCACCTGCGACATCGTCGCCCCGGTGGCGCAGGGCATGGTGCTGAAAGCGTCGAACCGGGCCGGCGACGCGCACGTCGCCTTCGAAGGCGCGGCCGACAAGATCGAGCGCCAGCTGAAGCGCTACGTCGACCGGCTACGCGAGCGGCGCGGCGCCGGCGGTGAAGCGGTCGCGGCGGTGATCGACAATGCCGCTTACACGGTGTTCGCCGAACCCGCCGACGGCGATGCACCATCGCCGCCAGCGCCGGCGGTGATCGCCGAAACGCGCGTCGACATCCCCGACGCCAGCGTGTCCGATGCGGTGATGATGCTCGACCTCAGGAACACCAACGCGTTGATGTTCAGGAACAGCGCGTCGGGGGCGTTCAACATGGTCTATCGCCGCGGCGATGGAACGATCGGCTGGGTCGAGCCTTCGGCCAAGTGACAAGATCGTCCAGTTTGGCTAGAGGCGCGCGCTGCGCCGACGGCCCTTGAGAAATGCGTATCCCCATGCAGCTATCCGAATTTCTCGACTTCGATTCGATCCGCCTCGATTTGTCGGCGGGCAACAAGCGCAACCTGCTCAACATGCTGTCGCAGATCTCGGCCCAGCGCCTCGGGCTCGACCCGGCCCTGATCGCCGACGCCATCGGCGAGCGCGAGCGATTGGGCTCGACTGGCTTTGGCGGCGGGGTCGCCATCCCGCACGGCAAGCTGCCGCAGATCGAGCGCATTTATGCGTTGGTGGCGCGGCTCGCCCAGCCGATCGATTACAAGGCGATCGACGGGGAGAAAGTCGACCTCGTGTTCCTGTTGTTGTCCCCGCCCGATGCCGGGGCCGAACATCTGAAGGCGCTGGCCGCGGTCAGCCGGCTGGTGCGCCACGCGGCGACGATCGAGAAATTGCGCGGCGCCCGTTCGCGCGATGCGCTGGCGGCGGTCCTGCTTGGTGCCGACGAGCGCGATGCCGCCTGACGCCGCGCCGCCACCCGATGCCGTGAGCGGCGAGCAGGCGCATCTGCGCGCGCTCGAATCGCTGTACCGTTCGGCGCCGGTCAATGCCTTGTTCGATTCGCGGCTGACGCTGCCCGCGGCGGGGCGAAGCGAAATATTCTTCACGGTCGCGCCGGCTTTGTTTCACGCCGCCGGCGCCGCCCACGGCACGCTGTATTTCAAGATGCTCGACGATGCCGCTTTCTACGCCGCCAACAGCATCGTCAGCGACCGCTTCCTGCTGACCACCGCGTTCAACCTGCACTTCACCAAGCCGCTCAAGGCGGGCGAAGCGCGCGCCGAAGGGCGGTGGATTTCGGGCCGGCGGCGAGTGTTCGTGGCCGAGGCGCGGATCGTCGATTCGAGCGGCGAGGAATGCGCCCGGGGCACTGGCACTTTCCTCCGCTCGCACATCGCGCTGGCGGGGCTCGACGGCTACCGTCAAAGCGATTGAGCGACGCCCGGCTGCCCGCGTCGCTCGAAGCGTCTGCGATTCGCCGCGCGGTCGAGGCATCGGGCGGCGGGGCGATGGTACTGCGCAAGGGCGATCCCGACCGCGGCAGCCTGATCCTGGTCGTTAATCATAAGGGCGTGCATCACGCCATTATGGAGCGAATGCTCGAACTTGGCGGCGATTACCGCTGGAGCCGGGCCGGACCTTCGGACGCAAACAGTGCGCAAGTCGCCGAATTCCTGGCCAAGCGCGCCCGATTCGATCCGGATTCATGGTTAATCGAACTGGACGTCCCGAACCCGCAACGGTTCATCGCTGAATTGGCCGTTGAAGGTTGACCCGAAGGAACCGATAGGAAAAACGCGACCGTAACGACAGAGCGGGGGGCTTTCTCATCGGCAATCACGCCGATTTGAAGGCCACGCAGTCGGGGGGCACTTTCGGCCGGCAGAGTGGAGGATCCACCTTGTCGCGCGCCGCGGGGGGCTCACCGCACGGTTTCGGATTTCCATGAACTTGTCCATTCGTTCGACTTTGCTGGTCCTGGCGGCGCTCAGCGCCTCCGGTGTCGCCCCGGCCCAGGTTAACCCGGGATCGGAGCCGCTCCTGGCCAGCGATTCGAACGTCAATCCGGCCCTGATCGTGCCGGCCGTCCTCACGCCCGAAACCGTCCTCCCCGTCCAAGCCCTCCCCCAGACCGACCCGCTGGCCGCCGTGCCCGACGCGGTCGAGCCTGAAATCGTCACTGGCGACCTGTCCTCGATGGTCACCAAGCTGCGCGGCACCGAGGCTGGCAGCCGCGAGCTCGAATGCCTCGCCGGCGCCATCTATTTCGAATCGAAGAGTGAGCCGCTGAAGGGCCAGCTGGCGGTCGGCCACGTCATCGCCAACCGCGCCAAGTCGGGCCGCTTCCCGTCGAGCTATTGCGGCGTGGTCTACCAGCACAGCCAGTTCAGCTTCGTCCGCGGCCACGGCATGCCGCCGATCGCGCGGTCGGGGCAGCAGTGGAGGAATGCGGTGGCGATCGCCAAGATCGTCGACCAGGGGCTGCAGCCGGCACCGATGCCGAAAGCCCTGTTCTTCCACGCCCGCAGCGTGTCGCCGTCGTGGCACCTGGCGCGGCTTGGGACGATCGGCAACCACGTCTTCTACCGCTAGTCGCGCGAAACGCCGATCCCCCGGATTGGCGCGAACCCCTTTTGTTCTGCGGATGATTTTGCGCTAGGCCGGGCCATGGCCTCGCTCGCGACTCCGATTCCCGATTGCTTCGCCGACCAGCCGCCGATCGCCGGTGAGGTCGCGCGCGGGGTCACGCGATTGTTCTGCCGCCAAGACCTGTTCGCCATCTGCGAAGTGCCGCTGCCCAACGGCCGCCGCGCCGACATGATGGCGATCGACGCCCGCGGCCAATTGACGATCGTCGAGATCAAGGTCAGCCGCGCCGATTTGGTGGGCGACGGCAAGTGGACCGACTACCTCGATTATTGCGACCGTTTCTATTGGGCGGTGCCGGCGGCGCTGGCCGCGATCCTCGACGAGGAGCGCTTCCTGCCGGGCGCGGCAGGCCTGCTGGTCGCCGACCGCTATGACGCGGCGGTGGTTCGCGAGGCGGCGCATCGACCGTTGGCGCCGGCGCGGCGCAAGGCCGAACTGCTGCGATTCGCCCGGCGCGCGGCGCGGCGCTTGTCGGCCCAGATCGACCCGACCCTCGGCTTCGGCAATTAAAGCGACGGTTTTTTGGGGATTCCGCCCTTGGGCACCGCATCGAGGATCCGGGCGAGGTCGCGCACGCGATTGTCGCGCCGGGCATAGTCACGCGCGTTCATCCCGGACGCGTGGTCGGCCTTGTCCGGATCGGCGCCATAGGCAATCAGCAAGTGGACCAATGGCAGGCTGCGGTTTTGCACCGCGATGATCAGCGCCGTCTCGCCGTTGCGATTGGTCGAATCGACCTTGGCCCCGGCCGACAGCAGGACGCCGGCGCCTTCGCTCCACCCCAGCTGGGTCGCGGCGATGACCGGCGTGTTCCCGTCCGTCGTGGCAAAATCCGGGTTGGCGCCGTGGGTCAGCAGGTAAATCATGAAGTCGGTCCGGCGCCGCTCTATCGCCGCGGTCAGGGGGGTCGCGCCGTCGAACCCACGGCGATTGACCATGTCCGAGGAATTGCCGGTGATGAGCGAAATCATCTTGCCACCGTCGCCGTCACGGATGGCGTTGACCAGGCTCTGGTCGTTCTGGGTGAACTGGGCCGCCGCCGGCGCCGCCAGGGCAAGCCCCGCCGCCATCATCACCGATCGCCATCGCATTGCTCGTTGCACCTGCTCGTTCCCCCGATTGGACTTGATCATCAGTGCCTGTCCGATCATGGCTGGCCGTGCGATGAATAGCGCAAAACCCTTTTGGGAAAAGCCCTTGGCTGCGCTCGACCGCGGCGAATGGGAAGCGTTGTGCGACGGCTGCGGCCGCTGCTGCGTCCACAAGCTCGAGGACGAGGACACCGGCGAGCTGCACGCCACCAATGTCGCCTGCAAATTGCTCGACCGCCGCGCCGGTCAGTGCAGCGACTATCCCAACCGCAAGGCGCTGGTCGCCGATTGCGTCAAGCTCGACCCGGCCAAGCTCGACGAACTCGAATGGCTGCCGTCGACCTGCGCCTATCGCCTCCGCTGGGAGGACAAGCCGCTGCCCGATTGGCACTATCTGATCTCGGGCAGCCGCGAGACGGTTCATGAAGCGGGTCAATCGACACGCGGCTGGACGGTGTGCGAGACCGAAGCGGGCGAGCTGGAATATCACCTTGTCGATCGCCCGCTCTGAACCCCTCGAAGTGGCCGGCCTCGCCTGGCCGGTCGAACTCGTCATCCATCCCCGGGCGCGCAATCTGCGGCTGCGGCTCGACGAGCGGCGGCGGACGCTGCGGCTGACCTGCCCACCCCGCACCAGCCGCCGCGCCGCGCTCGATTGGGCCGGGCGGCAGGAGCAGTGGGTCGCGGCGCAGCTGGCCACGCTGACCGAGCCGCTCGGCCTCGCGCCCGGCGCCGTCATCCCCGTCGAGGGCGTCGATACGCGCATCGAGTGGCGCGAAGGCCAGTCGCGCACGGTGCGCCGGGCGCCTGGCTTGCTGTGGTGCGGCGGGCCGCGCGAGGGGCTTGAACGGCGGATCGCCCGCTGGCTACGGGGCGAGGCGCTGCGCTTGCTGTCGGCCGAAACCGCCGACATGGCGGCGCTGGCCGGGGTGACGGTCAGCGCGGTCGCGGTCGGCGACGCGTCGAGCCGCTGGGGCAGTTGCTCGGCGGGTGGACGGATTCGCTACAACCTGCGCCTGTTGCTCGCCCCGCCCGACGTGCGCCGCTACGTCGTCGCCCACGAAGTCGCGCACCGCCGCCACATGGATCATGGCGCGGCGTTCCACGCGCTGGAGGCGGCGTTGTTCGGCGGGCCGGTCGCGGCCGCGCGGTTAGCGCTGCGCCGGCTCGGGCCGGGGCTGAAGCGGATCGACTTGCCGCGGTAGGCGCGGATCGGGGATCGGTTGCGGGCGCGGCTGCGGTTGCGGCTGGGCCTGCTGGGCCGGCGGCGGGGCCGGGCGGTTGAGGACGTCGTCGACCCACGCCTGGTCGCCCGGGGCTGGCGGCGGCGCCCCGTCGGGCCGCGCGGCGAGCGGGTCGACCGGCTGGTTCTGGCCGATCGGGTTGCCATTGGCGTCGACCAGCGGCGCCTCGTCGACCGCATTGCCCCACACTTCCTCGTCGGGTTCAAGCTGCCAGTCGGGCAGCGGGACCGAGGTCTGGAATTGCTCGACCGGACGGTTGGCGACCGCGACCGCCATGAAATCGTGGAAAGCGCGGGCGGGCGCCGTGCCGCCCTGCAGGCCGGGGACGGTGCGGGCATCGTCGCGGCCCATCCACACGCCGGTGGTCAGCCCGCTGGAGAAGCCAACGAACCAGCCATCCTTGTTCGATGTCGTCGTGCCCGTCTTGCCGGCGACCGGGCGGCCGATCTGGGCAGCGCGGCCGGTGCCGCTCATCACCGCGGATTGAAGCAGGTCGGTCATCCCCGCCGCGACATAAGGCGCGACCAGCACGCGCGCTTCGTCGGGCGCGTGGGTGTAGAGCAAACGACCGTCGGCGGTGACGACCTTGCGGATCGCATAAGGCATCACGCTGACCCCGCCATTGCCGACCGAGGCGAAGGCGCGCGTCATGTCGATCAGCCGCACGTCGCTCGTCCCCAGCACCATCGACGGATAGGTCGAGATATTACTCGAAATGCCGAAGCGGCGGGCCATGTCGGCGATGGTGGCGAAGCCGATCTGGTCGCCGATCTGGGCGCTGATGGTGTTGATCGACCGCGCGAACGCTTCGCGCAAGGTAACCGTCCCGGCGAAGGCACGGGTCGAGTTGCGCGGGCTCCAGCCGTCGATCGTCACCGGATGGTCGACCATCGTGTCGGTTGGCTTCATCCCGCTTTCAAGCGCGGACAGATAGACGAATAATTTCCACGCCGATCCCGGCTGGCGCTGGGCCTGGGTCGCGCGGTTGTAGATCGAGCTGACGTAATCGCGCCCGCCGACCATCGCCCGGACCGACCCGTCGCGGTCGATCGACACCAAGGCGCCTTGCGTCCCGGCCGGGGCGTTGGCGTTGATCGCGCGGTCGGCGGCGGCCTGCATGCCCGGGTCGAGCGTGGTCCACACGTCGATCGGATCGCTGGTCTCGTCGATCAATGTGTCGAGCTGCGGCAATGCCCAGTCGGTGAAATAGCGGACGCTATTCTGCTTGGCGGACGGCTGGACCTTGATCTGCGCCGGGTCGACCGAGGCTGCGGCGGCGGCGGTGATGAAGCCGTTTTCGACCATCGAATGGAGCACCACCCCGGCGCGGCCGCGCGCGGCGTTGACGTCGGCGGTCGGCGAATAATTGGACGGCGCCTTGACCAGCCCGGCGATGATCGCCGCTTCGCCAAGGCTCAGCTGGTCGGCGCCGTGGCCGAAGAAGGTGCGGCTGGCGGCGTCGATGCCATAGGCCCCGCCGCCGAAGTAAACGCGGTTGAGGTAGAGCTCGAGCACCTGGTCCTTCGAGAATTTGCGCTCGATCGCCAGCGCCAGGATGGCTTCGCGGATCTTGCGTCCGAAGGTCCGGCTGTTGGTCAGGAAGATGTTGCGCGCCAGTTGCTGGGTGATGGTCGACCCGCCCTGGCTGAAGTGGCCGGTCTGGACCCGCACCTTGATCGACCGGGCGATGCCGATCGGGTCGACGCCGATGTGGCTGCGGAAGCGCTTGTCCTCGACCGCGATCATCGCGCTGCGCATCGTCGACGGGATTTCGTCGTAGCGCAGCCACCGGCCGAAGCTCGGGCCCAGCGACACCAGCACGCTGCCGTCGGCGGCGCGGACGCGGATCATCTGGCCAAGGTCGTTGCGGCGCGTCAGCTGGGCGTAATCAGGCAGCGACGACATCGCCACGGCGACCGCGATGCCCAGCAGGACAAGGCCAAGCACGGCGATGGCGAGCAGCCAGCGCAGCGCCGATCCAAGGGTGCCGCGGCGGGCGGCGGGCGTGGAGGTGCGGGCCATCGGAGCCGAGCGTTATTCGCTCATGCCGCCGCCGACAAGCCCGCGACGACGGCGCTCAGGGGGATCCGCCCGGCTTGCCGCCCGCTTTGTCCTGCTTCTTGGCGTCCTCGGCCTTGTCGAACGCGAGCGACACCGAGTTTATGCAGTAGCGCAGGCCGTTCGGGCCCGGGCCGTCGGGGAAGACGTGGCCAAGGTGGCCCTCGCACGCGGCGCAGCGCACTTCGGTGCGGACCATGCCGTGGCTGGTGTCGGTGCGCTCCTCGACCTTGGCGGCATCGGCCGGGGCGGTAAAGCTTGGCCAGCCGCAGCCGCTGTCAAATTTGGCGTCGCTTTCGAACAGTTCGGCGCCGCAGCCGGCGCAGCGGTAGGTGCCGCCATCCTTGTTGCCGAGCAATGGCCCGCTGCCGGGCGGCTCGGTACCCGCCTGGCGCAGGATGCGATATTGTTCGGGGGAAAGCTTGTCGCGCCACTCGGCGTCGCTGCGCTTGGACGTCATTCGTAGGGCTTCCTTCAGGTCGATCGGTGAAGGCCGTGTTAACCCTGTTTTCATTCCTCCCCAATAGCGAGGTGGCATGTTGGGCCGGATTTCATTCCCCGCGCTGTTCGTCGCGCTGGCCGCGAGCGGGCTCGGCGCGCCTGGCCCGGCCGAGGCCCAGTGCCGTCTGTGCAGTACACCGACGACAACGCCCGACGCCAAGCCCGGTGAGGCCAAGCCGATTCGGCTGGAAGTCCGCACCGCGCTCGATTTCGACCGGCTGATCCTGCTCGGCCCGGGCAGCGGCCAGGCGATCCTCAGCCCCGACGGCACCCGCCAGACCCTCGGCGCGATCGGCGGCCTCAGCGGCCGCGCGGTGGTCGCGGAAGTGATCATCCACGGCGAACCTGGCCGCTCGGTGCGGGTCGACCTGCCGCGTTCGATCGAACTCTATGGGCTGAAGGGCGGGTCGGTGCGAATCGACTCCTTGGTCAGCGACCTCTCCGATCTGCCCGTGCTCGACGGCGCCGGTCAGCTGAAGGTCCGAATCGGCGGAGAGTTGCGGGTCAGCGGCGACATCGACGGCGATTTCCGCGGCGATGTGCCGGTGATGGTCGACTATCTCTGACGCTCCCTGAGCGCTCCGCCCGACATACCGGCGAAGGTAAATGCCCCGGTAACCATGATGCTGAGCAAAGCCGTAAGCGGTCGCGGTTAATGCCACGGTACGGATGACGGACCGACCAGTCCCGAAGCCCGCTCGATTTTGGGAACCTGTGGGGATTTAGACTATGACCAATTACTTCAACAAGGCGGCGATCGCCGCTGCGGTGGCGGCTGTCGCGTTTGCGGCTCCGGCGTCCGCGTCGCCGACCAGCGTGTCGGCCGACGGCACAGCGACGGTGAAGATCTTCTCGCCGCTGACGATCGCCGCGCCCAGCGCGACCGATTCAGTCGTCGACTTCGGCATCCTGGTGGGGACGCGCGGCGGCGCTACGGCTCGCTCGAGCAACGCCTTCGTGATCAGCGCCGGTTCGGCCCCTAGCGCCGCGAGCGTCTGCACCGGCGCCACCAACTGGAGCTGCAGCGGGTCACCGCACCGTGCTCTGTACACGATCACCGGTTCGGTCGATTCGAGCGTCAACGTGTGGGTCAGCGCCGGGACGATCGATCTCAACCGCGCTGGCGGCACGCTCGGCGCGGCGGACGACACCGTTCCGTTGACGCTGGCGTTGTCGGCGACCGCCGATTCGAACGGCGACGGCACTGCGGACGTGTTCCTCACCGCCGGCACCGCCGACGTCTATGTCGGTGGCTCGCTCGGCGTTTCGTCGACCGACAACGATGGCGTCTACACCGGCACGTTCACGGTCAACGCCGACTATCAGTAAGCGTAGCCCAGGGCCGGCAACGGCCTGACCAGAGATCGGGCGGGGCGCCTCGGCACCCCGCCCTTTTTCTTGCCCGCCGCGCAAAAGTTAATGCGCCGGTAACCATAAGTCCGAAGCGGTTGGAAAGGATGACAGGGTTAACAGGCTGGTGACCTTGTTCGCCAACCACATCGGGCGAACGGGACGGGAGACCAGACCGTGATGACCATGATCCACAAATTCGGCGTTGCCGCCGCCGCCCTCGGGCTGGCGCTGGCCGTGCCGACCGCCGCCCAGGCGGCCACCGCTACAGCCACCGTGACCGCCAAGATCGTCAAGCCGCTGGTGATGACCGGCGGCGGCACGATCGCGCTCGGCACGCTGATCACGCCGAGCGCGGCGACCTTCAGCAACACCTTCACCATTTTGCCCGCGGCGACCCAGACCGGCACCTATTGCCAGACCGGCTTCACCTGCTCGGGCACGCCGGCGGCGGCGATGTTCAACCTCCAGGGGACCAACAACACGCCGCTCAACCTGACCATCCCGCTGACCGTCACGCTGACCAACACCAGCTGGACCGGCGGCGGCACCACCCCGACGATGACGCTCAATACGACCAACAGCGTGGCCGCCAACAACACCAGCGGGATCTACGTCATGCAATTGCCCAACTCGGGTTTTCCGGGCCAGGACTTCTGGGTCGGCGGCAGCGTCACCGTGAACCAGGCGACCGCCGGCGGCAGCTATTCGGGGACGTTCACCGTCACCGCCGATTATCAGTAGACCTTTCCGCCGCGCCCGTGGCGCGACAGGGGAGCGGCCGGCACACGCCAGCCGCTCCCTTTTTTCATGCCAAAACGGACATGGTTAGGAGCTTGATAACCATTTTCGACCAATCTCCCTTCAAAGCCGATTTATCGGCCGACCTGGGAGAGTTTCATGACCAAGCCGTTCGCCCGCCACACCCTCGGGCTCCTTGCCGGCCTCGCCGCCACCCTGGCCGCCGTCTCGCCGCTCAGCGCCGGCGTCGGCGACCTGCTGGTGGCGCCAACCCGCATCGTCCTCAATGGCGGCCGCGGCACCGAGGTCATCCTCAAGAACATCGGCAGCGCCACCGCGACCTATCGCGTCTCGGCCGAATTGCGCCGGATGAACCCCGACGGCACGCTGGTCGAGGTCAAGGACGCCTCGCCCGAGGAGAAAGCCGCGCAGGACATGATCGTGTTCGCCCCGCGCAAGGTGACCCTGCCGCCCAACCAGCCGCAGGCCGTGCGCGTTTCGGCCCGTGCGCCGCAAGGCCTGCCCGACGGCGAATATCGCGTCCATCTGCTGTTCCGCGCCATCCCCGAGCCGACGCCGGTGACCGCGCCGACCGAAAGCCACGGCCTCGCCTTCAAACTGATCCCGGTTTACGGCGTCACCATCCCGGTCATCGTCCGCCTCGGCAACCTCGAGGCCAAGGCCGGCATCGCCGACGTCCGCCATGTCGCTGCCAACGGCAAGAATGCCGTGACCCTGCAGCTGACCCGCGACGGCACCCGCTCGACCTATGGCGAGATCCGGGTGATGAAAGCCGGCGTCAAGCAGCCGGTCGCCTTCCTGAAGGGCGTCGCGGTGTACAAGGAGTTGACCACGCGCAAGGTCGTGGTGCCGGTCGACGCCGACTACAAAGGCGCGATCGCCGGGCCTGTCACCGTCCAATATTATGAAGTGACCGACAATGGCGCGACCCTCGCCGCCGAAACCAGCGCGACGCTGAACTAGACCGGCCGGGGGCGGACGGGGCAAGCCATGCGAGCGATCCGCCGCAGGTGGCGCAAGGCGCTCGCCGTGCTGGCGCTGCTCGGCGCCGGCACCGCCGTATCCGCCTCTGCTCCGGTCGGCGATCACTGGGTGGCCGACCCCGACGAGCAATATATGCTCGACGTCAATATCCACCATCTGACGCTCGGTGACGGCGCCCGGGCCTATGGCACGCCCGAAGGCACCTGCATCGTGTTCGGCGATTTCCTCCAGGCACTCGACGTGCCGATGAAGATCGACCTTCAGGCGCACAAGGCGAGTGGCTGGGCGTTCAAGCAGACAAATACCATCACCATCGACGCCTCGGCGCATAGCGTGACGCACAATGGCAAAAGCGAATCATTCTCAACAACCGACATCCGCGAAGTCCCCGAAGGTTGGTGCATCGACAGCAAGGCACTCGCCCGCTGGTTCGCGCTCGACCTGTCGGCCGACACGTCGGTGTCGATGCTGACCGTCGAGTCCAAGGACAAATTGCCGGTCGAACTGGCGATGGAGCGCCGCAATCGCGCCGGCATGCTCAAGAAGGACGCCTCGCTTGACCTCTCGGGCATCCCGTCGGTCCGCCTGCCGTACCGGATGTGGCGCGCGCCGGCGCTCGAATTCATCGTCAACGCTGGCGTGACCTACCAGGCCAAGACCGGCGCCCGGGTCGACCGCTCGGCGTCGGTCTATGCCGCGGGCGAAATCGCCGCCATGTCCTATTCGGCCGCGGTGCAGGGCGACCTCGGCGGCCTGCCAACCTCGATCCGCGCGACACTTTATCGCTCGGACCCCGATGGCGGGCTGCTCGGCCCGCTCAAAGCGACCCACATCGCGGTCGGTGACGTCGAAGGCCTCGCCTCGGCATTCGGCGGCGGCACCGGGTCGGGCCGCGGCGCGGTCATCACCAATCGCCCGCTGACCCACCCCGGCACCTTCGACCGCACCGAATTCACCGGCGAGCTGGCCCCCGGCTGGGATGCCGAGCTGTACCGCAACGGGTCGCTGATCGGTTTCTATGACGGTCAGGACAATGACGGCCGCTACCATTTCCGCGACGTCGACATGCTCTATGGCGACAATGAATTCGATGTCATTCTCTATGGTCCGCAGGGCCAGGTCGAGCATCGCCGCGAAGACGTCAACATCGGCCGCGACAACGTCCCGCCCGGCCAATTGTGGTACTGGGCCGGGGCGCGCCAGCCGGGCACCGACCTCATCAGCTTCGCCCACAAGACCGACCCGCCGCCGGGGACGACCGCGATCTCCAACTCGCTCAAACGATCCGCCCCCGAACTCACCGTCGACGCCCAATATGGCGTCGACGACCGCATGTCTGTGGGGGCGCTGATCCGCTCGACCGTAATCCAGGACGAGCGGGTGACCTTTGTCGAAGGCTCGGTCCGGCGCTCGCTCGGCGCCGCTTTGGTCGAGATCGCCGGCGCGGTCGACACCCACGGGCGGATGGCCGGGCGCGCACAGCTCATCGCCAAACTGGGCAGCGTCAACGTCCACGCCGCGTCCTTCTACACCAACGGCTTCGGCACCGTGTCCGACAAGGCGCTCAAGAGCGAGCAACGGCTCGGCCTGTCGGCGCCGGTCAAGCTCGGCAGCGTCCGCTTGCCGGTCGGCGCCGATGTCCGCTTGCTCAACCGCATCGACGGCACCAGCGCGATCGACGCCAGCACCAGGCTCGGCGCGCAGATCGGCCGTTTCAACCTGTCGAGCGAGACGCGCTACACCCGCGAACTGAAGCGCCAGGCCGCTGACGGCGACATCACCCCGGAAAAGCTCGAGACTTCGCTGATCGGCACCGCCCGCTTCGGCCGCGTCCGGCTGCGCGGCCTGACCCGGTTCGACCTCAAGCCCCAAAGCCGCTTCCGCAGCGCCGAAATGACCGCCAGCTGGTCGGCCGGCGAGCATAGCGACTGGGAGGGCGGGCTCGCCTACGAGGCCGACTTCAAGCGCGTCCGGGCGCGGGTCAGCCATGTCCACCGTTTCGACATGATGGGCGTCGCGCTGACTGGCGAGGCGGCCAGCGACGGCTCGGTCGCGGCGGGCGTCAGCCTGAGCTTCTCGATGGATCCGTTCCGCGGCAATTTCCGCCCGACCAGCGACCGGCTGGCGAGCAGCGGCGCGGTGCGCGCCCGCGTCTACGAGGATTTGAACGAAAATGGCCGCCGCGACGCCGGCGAGCCGGTCGCGGCCAAGGCGCTGATCACCGCCGGCATGCGCCCGTCGGACCGCGCCACCGACAAGGGCGGCGAAGTCACGCTCGGCGGGCTCGCGCCCTACGTCCCGGTGGCTATCGGCATCGATCAGACGAGCCTCGACAACCCCGCGCTGACCGCGGAAAAACCGGCGCAATTGATCATCCCGCGCCCGGGCGTGTCGGCAACGGTCGATATCGCCTTGGTCGGCGGCGGTTCGGTCGAAGGTTTTGCGGTGCGCGAGGATCATCGTGAATTCGAAGGGCTCGACATCGAACTGATCGATGCCGCCGGCCGCGTCATCGCCACCGCGCGCACCGACCTCGACGGCTATTTCCTCTACGAACGGGTGCGTTATGGCCAATATCGGCTGCGCCTGACGGCCGAGACCGCGGCGGCGATCCACGCCCCGCGCGAGCTGCAGGCGACAATCGACGTGACCCACGATCGGCCGCTCGCGCGCATCGGCATGGTGACCGTCAAGCCGGCGCCGCAACTGGCCACCGCCGACCGTTAACCAAAAGTCGTCTGAGAGGACTCCGCCACGGCTTCCTGCGACTGCGTCGCAATGAAGCCGTTGTTTTTCTGGTGCGGTCGAGAAGACTCGAACTTCCACGGCCTTTCGGCCACAGCGACCTCAACGCTGCGCGTCTACCAGTTCCGCCACGACCGCATTCGTGAAAAACCGCCGCCAGCGACTAGCGCCAGCGGCCCTGGTGAGGCGCGGCGTCTAGCAAAGCGGCCCGGCCCGCGCAACGGGCGAAAAATGTCCTCCATCGGGACATTGGTAAATGCGCTATTTACCTTGTTGCGATGGGCGTTCTAGCTCGCCCGATGGGCAGCCTGTTCCTTGTCTTTATCGCCGCCGCGGCGTCGCCGGCCGTACCGGCCTCGGCCGAGGGCCAGGCGACGGTCCGCATCCTCACGCCGGCGCTCATCGGCGCCGGGCTGCCCGCGCCGCGTCCGGGCATGATCGCGCGCGACACCACGGTCACGCTGCCCGACGGGCGAAGCGCGCCGATCCGGCTCTACGAATTCGAATGATCAGCCGGCCGCGTCGCCCAGCGACACGGTCAATTCGTCGCCGCCCTCGGGAATGTCGACCTCGGCGCTGTTGAAGCTGGCGCTGCCACGCGGCGGCAGCACCCGCGCCGGGGGAGCAATCGTCCATTGATAGACCAGCCGCTGGGTAGCCTTGTTGCGCAACGAGGCGCGGATCGGCGGCACCGCCTGCTCGTCGTCGGTCGGGTTGATGACCCGCCCGCTGATCGCCAGCAGCTCGTTGCCGCTGGCCAGTTTCTGCCGGTCGCTGTTGGTCAGCATCACCTCGAGCTTGGTATTGCCGCTCCCGGCCAGGCCGACCCGCGCCTTGAGCGCCGACGGCGCTAGGAACCAGAAAGCCGCGGCGGCAATCGCGACCAGGGCGAGGACGATCAGCGCCGTGCGCAGCCCGCGCCCGCGCGGCTCCTCGTCGTCGAAGTCGGGGATGCCGAAATCCTCGTCGTAGACCGGCTCGGCCTCCGTCGCCGGCATGGGAGCGGCTTCGGCCACTTCCACGACCACCGGCTCGGCATAGTCCGACACCATTGCCTCGTCGCTCGCCATCGCCGGCACCTCGCCCAGTCCGGGCTCGGCGGGGTCGTCGGCGTCGGCCACCGGCGGCCCGCCGACCGGCGCGTCGGCCAAAGCATAGCCGCCATCCTCCTCGGCTGCGGCCGGCGTCATGACGTCAGTCTCGCCCTCGGGGGGATGTTCGTGCCAGCTATGCTTGCACGACGCACAGCGCACCTGCCGCCCGCCGGGCGGGATGGCGCCATCCTTGACGACATATTTGGTGTCGCACGCGGGGCAGGTGAGGATCATCGGTCGGCAAACCTCGCACGGGCTGGAAGTTCTTGGGTAAACAGCAACGCGTCCGGCTTGGCAAGGCGGCGCGCGCTGTGCGACACGGGGGCAGGTTGAGCGAGGGAGCGGCGGGGTTGCACACGATCGTCGAATTCGACCGGGTGGGCTTGCGCTATGGCACTGGCGCGGAGGTGCTGCGCGACCTCGACTTCCGGCTGGCCGAGGGCGGCTTCTATTTCCTCACCGGCGCCTCGGGCGCGGGCAAGACCTCGTTGCTCAAGCTGCTTTACCTCGCCCAGCGCCCGACGCGCGGACGGATCCGCCTGTTCGGGGAGGAATTGAGCGATGCGCCGCGCGACGCACTGCCGCCGTTCCGCCGCCGCATCGGCGTGGTGTTCCAGGATTTCCGCTTGCTCCGCCATTTGTCGGCGTTCGACAATGTCGCGCTGCCGCTGCGCGTCGCCGGGGCGAGCGAGGAGGAGGTCGAGGGGCCGGTGCGCGAGATGCTCGCCTGGGTCGGCCTCGCCGACCGCGCCAGCGCTCGCCCGCCGACCTTGTCGGGCGGCGAGCAGCAGCGCGTGGCCATCGCCCGCGCGGTCATCGCCCGGCCCGAGCTGTTGGTCGCCGACGAGCCGACCGGCAACGTCGACGCTGGCATGGCCGAGCGCATCCTCCATCTGCTGACGGCGCTCAACCGGCTCGGCACGACGGTGATCGTCGCCACCCATGACCTCGGCGTCATTTCCGCCACGCCCGGCGCGCAGCTGATCCGCCTGGAGAATGGCAACCTCATCGACCCCACCGGCTCGCTCCGGAACCCGCCGCAGCCCGCTGGCGCGAGGCTTGAGCGGTGATGCTCGAGCGGATCCTCGGCACCCCGCCCGAGCGGCGCCTGCTCGGCGGCGGGCGGCTGTCCGGCCCGACCCCGTGGCTGATCGCGATCATGATGTTCGTGATGATCAGCGTCGCCGCCGCCGGCCTCGCGCTGGCCGGCAGCGCGCGGGTGGTGCGCGACGGGGTCGCCCACCGCCACATGGTCCAGATCGCCGACGGCCGGGCCGAGGCGCCGGCGGCGCTGGCCGCGCTCAAGGCCGCGCCGGGTGTGGTCTCGGCCACGCCGGTGCCCGAAGCAGAATTGCGCGCGACGCTGGCGCGGTGGCTCGGCGCGATCGCCAGCGATCCGCAGGCGGCGCTGCCGCTGCCGGTGCTGATCGACGTCGAACTGGCCCCCGGCGCCAGCCCCGACGCGGTCGCCGCGGCAGTCAAAAAGGCCGTTCCGCGGGCCCAGCTGGTCAGCAACACGGCGCGCCTTGGCCCGGTGCTCGGCGCGCTTGATGCGCTCGCCTGGCTGACCGCGGCGCTGGTTGCCCTGGTCGCGGCGGCGACCGCGGCGGCGGTGGTGCTGGCGACCCGCAGCGCGCTGGAGGCACAGCGCACAACGATCGAAGTGATGCACGGCATCGGCGCCACCGATGAGCAGGTGGCGCACCTGTTCCAGCGCAAGATCGCGCTCGACGCGCTGGCCGGCGGGCTGGCGGGCGCCGTGCTCGCGGCGCTGGCGTTGCTGCTGGTCACGGCCGGCGGCCTGTCGGGCGCGGGCGAATGGACCGGCGGTCGGCTGCTCGGGTCGGGAGACCTGGTGCTGCTCGCTTTGCTGCCGTTCGCGGCGACCTTGCTCGCGACTCTGGTTGCGCGATGGACGGTGCTTCGGGCATTGCGCGCCGACCTATGATCGCCCGCTTCGCCGCCTTCCTGCTGATCTTCTACCTGCTCGGCTTCGCCCTGTTCGCGGTGACGCTGGGGCAGCCGGCGGCGGCCGACGCCCCCAACGCGCAGGCGATCGTCGTCATCACCGGCGGCACCGGCCGCATCGAACGCGGCGTCGCCTTGCTCGCGGCGGGCAAGGGCCAGCGGATGCTGATCGCCGGCGCCGACCCGTCGGTGACCAAGCAGGACCTCGTCCGCCGCGTCGGCGGCAAGCGCGGCCTGTTCGCCTGCTGCGTCGACCTCGGCTCGGAATCGGTCGACACCCGTTCCAATGCCGACGAGGCCAAGCGCTGGCTTGAGCGGCGCCATTTCACTTCGTTCCGGCTAGTGACGAGCGACTGGCACATGCGCCGCGCGCTCTACGAATTCGCCCACCGGCTGGGCAAGGATTATACAATCATCCCCGACGCGGTGCGCACCGAACCGGGGCTGATGACCCTGTTTGGCGAATATAACAAATATGTCCTGCGCCGCCTCAGCGTGTGGCTCGATTTGTGATGGCGGCGCTGCGCTCGGCGCTGTTCGCGCTGATCTTCTACCCGGCCACCTTGTTCTATGTGCTGGCGATTCTCGCCGCCATCCCGTTCGGGACTCGCGCGGTGCAGCGCTTCGTCCACGGCTGGGCGCGGATTCATTACTGGCTGGTGCAGCACATCCTCGGCATTCGCTTCGAATGGGACGGCGAGATCCCGCCCGGCCCTTATCTGATCGCGGTCAAGCATCAGGCGATGGTCGAAGCGGTCGATACGTTGCGCTTCGCCCGCTCGCCGGTGGTGGTGATGAAGCGCGAGCTCAGCCACATGCCGCTGTGGGGCAAGGCGGCGCGCACCTATGGCGTCATCGGGGTCGACCGCGACGCCGGCGCTGCTGCCCTGCGGGAGATGATGGTCTCGGCCAAGGCGGCGGCGGCGATGGGCCGCCCGGTGCTGATCTTCCCCGAAGGCACGCGCGTGCCCTATGGCGAAGCGCCGCCGCTCCGGGCTGGGTTCGCCGGGCTTTACCGGGTGCTCGGGCTGCCGGTCGTGCCGATCGCGCTCGACAGCGCCCGGCTGTGGCCGCGCAGCTTCGTCAAGCAATCGGGCACGATCCACTTCAAGGTCGGGGAGATTATCCCGCCCGGCCTCAAGCGCGACGAGATCGAGCGGCGCGTCCACGCCGCCATCAACGCGCTTACCCCCTGAGCGTCGCGCCCAATTTGGCGGCGGCGGCGACGATCTTCGCCGACACCGCGCCGATCTCGGCATCGGTGAAGCTCTTGTCGCCGGGCTGGAGGATGACCTCGACCGCCAGGCTCAGCCCCGCCTCGCCTTCGTAGCGGTCGAACAGGTGGGCACCGGCGATGACCGCTTTGTCGGCGCCGCGGATGGCCCGGACCAGGGCATCGGCGGCGACGCCCTCGGGCACGACGAAGGCGAAGTCGCGGCTGACGGGTTGCAGCGCGGCGGGCGCAAACGCTGGTCGCGCGCGGCTGGTGACGGCGCGCGGCGCGGGGATTGCGTCAAGGTAAAGCTCGGCGGCGACGGTGCCCGCGGGCAGGTCGAGCGACTTGGCGATGCGCGGGTGAAGCTCGCCGAACGCCGCCAGCACCGCCTTGCCCAGCCCGAGCGTCGCCGACCGGCCGGGGTGCCAGCTGTCGCCGGCGCCCATCGTCAGCTGGAGGTTGGCGACCGGCGCGCCGGCGGCCTCGAGCAGCGCCAGCGCCTCGGCCTTGGCGTCGAACGCGTCGAACTTCCGCGCCTTGCCCGCTTGCCAGCTACGCGCCCGCTGATCGCCCGCCAGCAGCACGCCGACCGTCGGCCGTTCGCCCTCGGCGAGGTAGCGGCGGCCAACCTCGAACAGGCGGATGCTTGCCGCGCCGCGGTCGGCGTTGCGGCGCGCGGCGGCGGCCAGGCCGGGCAGCAGCGACGGGCGCATATGCTTCATGTCCTCGCTGATCGGGTTGGCGACGATATGCGCCGCGCCGCCGAACAGGGCCGCTTCCGCCTCGCCGATGAAGCTCCAGGTGATCGCCTCGTCGAGTCCGCGCGCGGCGGCGACGCGGCGGATGCGCCGCTCGACCGTCTGGCTGCGCGTGGCGGTCGGGTGGGCGATGCCCGGGGTGCGCGGCAAGGGCGTCGAGGGGATCTTGTCGAAGCCGGCGATGCGCGTCACTTCCTCGACCAGGTCGGCCGGTCCGTCGATGTCGCGCCGCCAGCTCGGGGCGATCGCGCTGTCGCCGACGACGCGGAAGCCGAGCCGCTCGAGGATCGCGCGTTGCTCGGCCGCGGGCACGTCGATGCCGCCCAGGCCGAGCGTCAGGGCCGGGTCGAACGCGACGCGTGTCTCGTCCAGAGGCGGCTGGCCGGCGCGGGTCACCCGGCTCGCCTCGCCGCCGCAAATGTCTAGGATCAGCCCGGTCAGGATCGCCAGCCCGTCGTCGAGGAAGGCCGGGTCGACCCCGCGCTCGAAGCGGCTGCGCGCGTCGCTGGTCAGGGCCAGCGCCTGCCCGGTCAGCGCGATCCGCTCTGGCGTGAAATACGCGACCTCAAGCAACGTATCGGTGGTCGTCTCGGCGACGCCCGAATGCTCGCCGCCCATGATCCCGCCAATGTCGTGCGCGCCCTTGTCGTCGGCGATGACGGTCATGTCGGCGCTCAGCGTATAGCTCTTCTCGTTGAGCGCGACGAACGTCTCGCCGTCCTTCGCTTTCCGCGCCACGACGGCGCCATTGATTGTCGCGAGGTCGTACGCGTGGCTCGGCCGGCCGAGGTCGAGCATGACGTAGTTGGTGATGTCGACCAACGCCGAGATCGGGCGCTGCCCAGCCGCCTTCAGCCGCCGCTGCATCCACTCGGGCGACGCCCTGTTCCGCAGCCCGCGCACCGTCCGGCCGAAGTAGGCTGGGCAGCCTTGCGGATCCTCGATGCGGATCTCGACCGGATTGTCGAAGCTGCCCTCGATCACCGGCACGTCGAGCGGTTTCAGCGTCCCGAACCCGGCGGCGGCGAGGTCGCGGGCGATGCCGCGCACGCCCATGCAGTCGCCGCGGTTGGCGGTGACGGCGACGTCGAACACCGGGTCGTCGAGCCCGGCAAAGTCGGCGAAGCTGGCGCCGACCGGGGCGTCGGTTGCAAGCTCGATGATCCCGTCATGGTCGTCGCCCAGCTCCAGTTCGCGCGACGAGCACATCATGCCGTTCGATTCGACCCCGCGGATCAACGCCTGCTTCAAAGTCATCGCGCTGCCCGGCACATAAGTGCCCGGCCCGCCGAACACGCCGACCATCCCGGCCCGCGCATTGGGCGCGCCGCACACCACTTGCAGCGGGACGCCATCGCCGGTGTCGACGGTCAGCACCTGCAGTTTGTCGGCCTGGGGGTGGCGCTCGGCGGTCAGCACGCGGGCGACCTTGAACGGGCGCAATTCCTCGGCGGGGTTGTCGACGCCTTCGATCTCCAGCCCGATGCTGGTCAGCTTGTCGGCGATCGCCTTGGCATCGGCGTCGGTGTCGAGGTGCTGTTTCAGCCAGCTCAGCGAGAATTTCATGCTCCGACCCCCGCGCTCAGGGTCGGCACGTCGAGGAACGAGAAACCGTAATGGCGGATCCACCGCAAATCGCCGTCGAAGAAGGCGCGCAGATCGTCCATGCCATATTTGAGCATCGCCAGCCGGTCGATGCCGCAGCCGAAGGCGAAGCCCTGCCATTCGGCGGGGTCGAGCCCGCAATTGGCGATGACGCGCGGGTGGACCATGCCGGAGCCGAGGAGCTCCATCCACCCCTCGTCGCCGCCCAGCACTCGGCGGCCGTTGACCATGGTGAAGCCGACGTCGACCTCGGCCGACGGCTCGGTGAACGGGAAGTAGGACGGGCGCAGCCGCAGCACGATGTCGTCGCGCTCGAAATAGGCCTTGAGGAAGGTCTCCAGCGTCCATTTGAGGTGGCCCATGTGGATGCCGCGATCGATCACCAGCCCCTCGAGCTGATGGAACATCGGCGTGTGGGTCGCGTCGCTGTCGCTGCGATAAGTCCGCCCCGGCGCGATGATCCGGATCGGCGGCGGTCCGCCCATCATCGTCCGGATCTGCACCGGCGAGGTATGCGTCCGCAGCACCTTCCGCTCGCCTTCCCCGTCGATGTAGAAGGTGTCGTGCATCGCCCGCGCCGGATGGGTCTCGGGGATGTTGAGCGCGGTGAAATTGTGCCAGTCGTCCTCGATCTCGGGCCCTTCGGCGACGGCGAAACCAAGGTCGGCGAAAATCTCCGACAGCTCATCCATCACCTGGCTGACCGGGTGGACCGAGCCGCGCGGCGCCTCCGGCGCGGGCAGCGACAAATCGACCCGCTCGGTCGCCAGCCGCCGGTCGAGCTCGGCGTCCTCAAGCGCCACCTTGCGCGCCGCGATCGCCGCCGTCACCGCTTCGCGCAGGGCGTTGAGCTTCGGCCCCTCGCTCATGCGCTGCTCGGGCGTCATCCCGCCGAGCGTCTTGAGCAGCTGGGTCACGTCGCCCGCCTTGCCCAGCGCCGCGACCCGCACCGCGTCGAGCTGGGCGAGGTCGGCCGCCTCTGCGACCTGGCGCTCGAAGCGCGATTGCAACGGGTGGGCGGTCACGGCTTTTCCTTGGGGTCTGGCGTTGCCGGGCTTAAGCAGGGATTGGGGGGCGAAGGCAAGGAGGCGCGCCGTGGCGACATTATGGCCGACGTTCGATCCGGCGCGGGACCAGCCGACCTTCGCCTTGCTCCACCTCGCGGCCCAGATGCTCGGCAAGCTGCGCGTCGCTTATGCGCCGTGGACCAACCACGGCTGGCACGCGACCCTCCATCCGGTCGCCGAGGGGCTGGCGATCGAGCCGATTACTTCCGCCGGGCTCAGCTTCACGTTGACGCTCGACCTGAGTCGCCACGCCATCGTGCTCCACGTCGGCGATGGCGAGCGCGACGTGCTCCCACTCGATCTCGGCAGCGTCGCCGCGCTCCATGCCGCGTTGGTGGCCATGCTCGACGCCCACGGCCTCCCGTCCACATTCCACGGCAAGCCCAACGAAATCGCCGACGCGGTGCGCTTTGCGGACGACACCGCCCCGCGCCCTTACGACCCCGGCGCCGCCGAGCGCCTCCACCGCGCGCTCGAACTGATCGATCCGGTGTTCGAACGCTTCCGCGCCGGCTTCCTCGGCAAGGCCAGCCCGGTGCATTTCTTCTGGGGCAGCTTCGACCTCGCCGTGACGCGTTTCTCCGGCCGCCTCGCCCCGCAGCACCCCGGCGGCGTCCCCGGCCTGCCCGACCGCATCACCCGCGAAGCCTATAGCCACGAAGTGTCGAGCGCCGGCTTCTGGCCGGGCGGCGTGGTCGCGGCGGCGCCGATCTTCTACAGCTATGCCTATCCCGAACCGGCCGGCTTTCGCGATATGCATGTCGCGCCCGGCACGTTCGATGCGACCCTCGGCGAGTTCGTATTGCCATATGAAACGGTGCGCGCCGCGGCCGATCCCGAAGCGATGCTGATGGCCTTCCTGCAGCGGACCTACGATGCCGCCGCCGACCTCGCGCAGTGGGACCGCGCCGCGCTCGAGCGCGATCCGGTCGCGCCCTAGCCGATCACGAACGGGTAAGGCGAGATCGTCTTGCGGTCCTTGTCGATCGCCAGCATCCGCCCGGCCGGCGGGGTGGCACGGTGCGAGCAATCGATCCGCGGGCAGATCGCGCAGGCCGGGCCGACCGGGGTCACCGGCGGGTTGCTGAGGTCGATGCCGTCGGCGCACGACAGGCGGTGGGCGTGCTTCAAGTCGCAGCCGAGCCCGATCGCCAGCAGCCCGCCCGACAAATCGGTGCGAATCGGCCGGTCGATCGTCCGCGCGACGGTGAAGTAACGGTGGCCGTCGGGCGTCTCGATGACCTGGGTGACGACCTGCCCCGCGGTCTGGAAGGCGTTGTGGAGGTTCCATCGCGGGCACGTCCCGCCGAACCGCGAGAAGGGGAATTTGTCGCCGGCGTAGCGCTTGGAGATGTTGCCCGCCGGATCGACCCTCAGCATGAAGAACGGCACCCCGCGCGCGCCGGTCCGGCCGAGCGTGGTCAGCCGGTGCGCGATCTGCTCGACGTTGGCGCCATATTCGCCGCACAATTTGTCGATCGAATAACGCTGCGCCTCGGCCGAAGCGAGGAACCGGCCATAGGGCATCATGATCGCCCCGGCGGCGTAATTGGCGAGGCTCATGTGGAGCAGGTTGGCGATACCCGGGTCGGGCGGCGCCGCGGCCACCACCATCCGTTCGATGACATCGGCGAATTCGACGAGGGCGAGCTGGTAGGCGAGGCCGAAGGTGCGGTTCTCGGCGCGCAACAGGGATGACAGCAGGAACAATCGCCGCTCGGGGTCATAGGCTTGGCTGGCATTGCCCAGCTCGGCCGGGCCGACCACCCGCGCGGTGATCCCCCAAGCTTCCTTCAACCGCCGGCGCAGTGGCTCGGTGACCGACAGCGCATCGCTCAGCGCCCCGCCGAGCGTCTCGGCACTGGCCTCCAGCTCGGGGAAATGGTTGCGATGCTGCTGGATATAGTCGCGCACCCAATTTTCGGGCGTGACCAGCGACCGCGCATCGTCATCGTCGGCCAGCGCGGGGTTGCGGTCGCGCTCCTTCAGCGCCGCGTACAGCCGGGCGATGGCATCGGCGATCGACGGCGCGTTCTGGGCCAGCTCGGCCAGCTCGTAGCGCGGCACGCCAAGGTCGCGCAGGCGGGTGTCGGCAAAGATTTCGCCCAGCTCGTCGGGGCCGGTGCGCGCGCCGCCGGCGGCGGCGAAGGCGCGGACGTCGATCTCGTAACTTTCGGCCAGCCGCAGCAGCAGCCCCGCCGTCACCGGCCTTTGGTTGCGCTCAAGGTGGTTCAGATAGCTCGGGCTGATCGCCAGGCTCGCCGCCATGTCGGTCTGCGACAGGCCGCGGTCGCGGCGCAGCCGGCGCAGGCGCGGGCCGAGGAACAGTTTGGAGTCGCTCATGGTGCGAAACTGTCAAGTTTCGCCAACGGCCACAAGTCCAGTTGTGACAAGACGACACTTTTTGACGCGGCGATCTTGCGGCTTTGGGGTTTGATGCGTGGCGAAACGCAACCTGCCCTTCGCTTGAGGACCGCCATGACAAGTTTTGACCAGCTCGTTCCCGCCCCCCACGGCCGCTTCGACGGAATCACCCGCAGCTATGGCGCGGACGAGGTCGCGGCACTGCGCGGGTCGGTGGTGATCGAACATAGCCTGGCGCGGCGCGGCGCCGAACGGCTGTGGCGCCAACTCGGCCAGGACTCCCCGGTGCGGGCATTGGGCGCGGTCACCGGCAACCAGGCGATGCAGATGGTCCGCGCCGGCCTGGACGCCATCTATCTGTCGGGCTGGCAGGTCGCGGCCGACGCCAATACGGCGGGCGCAATGTACCCCGACCAGTCGCTCTACCCGTCCAACGCCGGGCCGGAACTGGCCAAACGGATCAACAAGACATTGCGGCGCGCCGACCAGATCGAGGTCAGCGAGGGCAAAGCCAGCCGCGACTGGTTCGTGCCGATCGTCGCCGATGCCGAGGCTGGGTTCGGCGGGCCGCTGAACTGCTTCGAGATCATGAAGGCCTACATCGAGGCCGGCGCCGCCGCGGTCCATTTCGAGGATCAGCTCGCCGCCGAAAAGAAGTGCGGACACTTGGGCGGCAAGGTGCTGATCCCGACCCAGGCGCACATCCGCAACCTCGAGGCGGCGCGGCTCGCCGCCGACGTCATGGGCGTGCCGACCCTGGTCGTCGCCCGCACCGACGCCGAGTCCGCCAGGCTCATTACCAGCGACATCGATGAGCGCGACCGGCCGTTCCTGACCGGCGAGCGGACGCCCGAGGGCTTCTTCCGGTTGAAGGACGGCACCGGGCTCGACCATTGCATCGCCCGCGGTCTCGCCTTCGCGCCTTACGCCGACCTTTTGTGGTGGGAGACCAGCCACCCCGACCTCGACGACGCGCGCAAGTTCGCCGAAGCGATCCACGCCCAATATCCGGGCAAGCTCTTGGCGTACAACTGCTCGCCCAGCTTCAACTGGCAGGCCAAGCTGGATGCGGCGACGATCGCCAAGTTTCAGCGCGAACTGGGCGCGATGGGCTACAAGTTCCAGTTCGTCACGCTCGCCGGCTTCCACAGCCTGAACCATTCGATGTTCGAGCTCGCCAGCGGTTACCGCGACGAGGGCATGGCCGCTTACTCGCGCCTTCAGCAGGCCGAGTTCGCGTCCGAGGCCGCCGGCTACACCGCCACCCGCCACCAGCGCGAGGTCTGCACCGGCTACTTCGACCGCGTCGCGATGGCGCTGTCGGGCGGCGGCTCATCGACCACCGCGCTCAGCGAATCGACCGAAGCCGCGCAATTCGAACCTGCCTGAGGAGAATGATCATGGGACAGCGTTACTGGGTCATCGGCGGCGAATATCGCGACTGCCTGTTCGACGAGGTCGTTCCCGGCACCGAGGAAATCTCGGGCCCCTTCCCCAATGCCGTGCGGGCGCGCACCGAATGGCAGCGGCTGACTTTTCGCGACCGGCTTGGCGCTACCACCCGCTACGTCATCACCCATGAGGCGCGCCAGTGAGCGACACGCTGCTGGAAGACGCGCCGGTGAGGGCCGCGCCGAGCGACCATCCACGCGCGGCCGAGGTACTGACCGCCGACGCGCTGGCGTTGCTCGGCGACCTCCACCGCCTGTTCGATTCGCGGCGCCTGTCGCTGCTCGCCGCCCGCGCCGAACGCCAGCTGCGCTTCGACGCCGGCGAACTGCCCGATTTCCCTGCCGACACCGCCGCGATCCGCGCCGCCGAATGGACGGTCGCGCCGGCGCCGCGCGACCTGCAGGATCGGCGCGTCGAAATCACCGGCCCGCCGACCCGCAAGATGGTCATCAACGCCCTCAATTCGGGCGCCCGCGTGTTCATGGCCGACTTCGAGGATTCGACCGCCCCGACCTTCGCCAATCTGATCGACGGCCAGGCCAATTTGATCGACCGCTGGCAGGGCAGGCTCGCCTTCACCGACGACGCCAGCGGCAAATCCTATACGCTCGGCGCCAATCCCGCGGTGCTGGTCGTGCGCCCGCGCGGGCTGCACCTCGACGAGCGCCACCTGACCCTCGACGGTGCGCCGCTGGCCGGCGCCTTCGTCGATTTCGCGCTTTACTTCATTCACAACGCCGCCGCCGCCACCGCCGCCGGGTCGGGCGCGTACTATTACATCCCCAAGCTGGAAAGCGCCGCTGAGGCGACGCTGTGGGACGAGGTCATTTCGTTTTGCGAGAAGCGGCTCGGCCTCGCTCACGGCGCGGTCAAGGTCACCGTGTTGATCGAGACCATCCCCGCCGCGTTCGAGATGGACGAGATCCTCCACGCCCTGAAGGATCATGTCGTCGGGCTCAATTGCGGCCGCTGGGACTATATTTTCTCGGCGATCAAGCGGATAGGCCGCTCGCCCGACCGGCTGACCCCAGATCGCGCGGCGATGACCATGGATAAGGCCTTCCTCAGCGCCTATTCGCTGCGACTGATCGACACCTGCCACCGCCGCGGCGCCCACGCCATGGGCGGGATGGCGGCGCAGATCCCGGTCAAGGGTGACGAAGCCGCCAACGCCGCCGCCTTGGCCAAGGTCTGCGCCGACAAGGAGCGCGAAGTCCACAACGGCCACGACGGCACCTGGGTCGCTCACCCGGCGCTTGTCGCGGTCGCGCTCGACGCGTTCGAGGCGATGCCCGGGCCCAACCAGCTCGGCCGCCGCCCGCCACGCGTGCCGGAGCGCGACGAGATGCTCGCGATTCATCCCGGCGTCCGCACCGAGGCCGGCGCGCGCGGCAACATCCGCGTCGCCATCCAGTATATCGCGGCGTGGCTCGGCGGCCGCGGCGCGGTCCCGCTCTACGACCTGATGGAAGACGCCGCGACCGCCGAAATCTGCCGCGCCCAATTGTGGCAATGGCTCAAGTTCGAAGCCCCGTTCGATGACGGCACCCGCTTCAGCCGCGACCTGTTCGAACATTGGCTGCAGGAAGAAGTGCTGGCGCTCGGCGATATCCCCCACGGCAAGACCGCCTGCCGCCTGTTCCACCACCTCGTCACCGACGACGAGTTCGCCGAATTCCTGACGTTGCCGGCGCTGGGGCTGCTCGACTAGCCGACCAGCGCCCGCCGCCACAGGATCAACGGCCCGTCCTCGTCGTCGATCCGCGTTCCGGCCTGGGCAAAGCCGTTGCGCTCGAGTACCCGCTGTGAGTCGGGATTGTCGACCGACGTCGACGCCAGCACGGCGGCGAGCCCGCGCTCGGTCAGGATCGGCAGCAGCGCGGTGACGGCGCGGGTCGCCCATCCTTCGCCCCAGCGCGACGGCGCCACGCCATAGCCGATCTCGGCCTCGCGTGCGGCATTGGGCTCGTCCATCAGGCTGACCAGTCCGACGATTTCGCCGCCAACGACGATCATCCAGCTGGCCGGCAACGGGCGGACGATTCGCAGCACCTCTGTCGGGGCAAGGTCGGCCGCGGCCGTCATCGCGCGCGGCGCCGGCGCCTCCCCCAGCAGCCAGGCAAAATCGTCATCGTCGGCCAGAACCAGCGTCAGCGCATCCATACAAAAAGGGCGCCGCGGGATTGCCCCGGGCGCCCTTCCTTGTTCGCTTGCTCGCCGGATCAGGCGGCGGCGGCTTCCTTGGGAAGCGCGGCCTTGGCCTGGGCGATGATCGCCGAAAAGGCTTCGGCCTCGTGCATCGCGATATCGGCCAGGACCTTGCGGTCGAGGTCGATGTTGGCGAGCTTCAGCGCGTGGATGAAGGTGCCGTAGGTCAGCCCCTCCGCCCGCACCGCGGCGTTGATGCGCTGGATCCACAAGGCGCGGAAGCTGCGCTTCTTCACCTTGCGGTCGCGATAGGCGTACTGCCCGGCCTTTTCGACGGCCTGGCGGGCGATGCGGATGGTGTTCTTGCGACGGCCGTAATAGCCCTTCGCATTGTCCAGGATCCGCTTGTGCTTGGAGCGGGTGGTTACGCCCCTCTTGACGCGTG
>JBDSRV010000053.1:0-18976 GCA_039929125.1 Sphingomicrobium sp. | reverse complement strand
GGCGAGCCGGAGATATACGCCACCACCAAGATGTTCGGCACGATCCTCGAAAACGTCGCGATGGACGAGACGACCCGGGAACTCGACTTCAGCGATGCCAGCAAGACCGAGAACACGCGCGGCGCCTATCCGATCGAATTCATTCCGAACGTGTCGGAAAGGAACCTCGGCCCGGCGCCGTCGAACGTCATCATGCTGACCGCCGACGCGTTCGGGGTGCTGCCGCCGATCGCGCGGCTGACGGCCGACCAGGCGATGTATTATTTCCTGTCGGGCTATACCGCCAAGGTCGCCGGCACCGAGATCGGAGTGACCGAGCCGGAAGCGACCTTCTCAACCTGTTTCGGCGCCGCCTTCATGCCGCGCCACCCCAGCGTGTATGGCAATCTGCTCAAGGATCGCATCGCGCGGGGCGGGGCCCAGTGCTGGCTGGTCAACACCGGCTGGACCGGCGGTAAATATGGCACCGGCAACCGCATGCCGATCAAGGCCACCCGCGCGCTGTTGAACGCCGCGCTCGACGGCAGCTTGAACCAGGCCGAGTTCCGCAAGGACCCCAATTTCGGCTTCGAGGTGCCGGTGGCGGTGCCGGGCGTCGACAGCGGCATTCTCGACCCGCGTTCGACCTGGGCCAACAAGGACCAATATGACCGCACCGCGGCCAAATTGGTCGACCTGTTCGTCGAAAATTTCGCCGAATTCGCCGAGCATGTCGAAGAGGGCGTTCGCCAAGCCGGCCCGAAGGTCGCCGCCGCCGCGTAAACGGAACGGCCACGCGCGCCGAACATTGAGGGGCTGTTCCTTCCAACAGGAGATGGTCGATGGACTTGATGAACGCGCTTGCCCAGGCCGGCGGTGTCGATGCGATTTCGCGCGAACTGGGGGTCGATCAGTCCACCGCGCAGAGCGGGCTTGGCGCGCTGCTTCCGGCTGTCGTCGATGGCATGCGCGGTCAGGCCGACAGCCATCCGCAGGGCTTTGGCGGCCTCGCCTCGATCCTCGCCGGATTGGGCGGTGGCGGCTTGCTGTCGAGCGTCCTCGGCCCCGAGCCGACCAATGTTTCGCAAGGCAATGACGTGCTCGGCCAGATCTTCGGCAACAAGGACACCAGCCGCGCGGTCGCCGCCGACGCCTCGCAGACAAGCGGGATTTCGCCCGATTTGCTCAAAAAGATGCTGCCGATCGTCGCCATGCTCGTCGCCGGCTATCTCGCCAAGCAGTCACACGCCGCGCCCGCTGGCGCCGGGGCCGATGCGGCGCCTGCACCGGCGGCGCCCGATGGCGGCATCCTCGGCCAGATCCTCGGCGGCGCGGGCGGGGGCGGTGGCATCCTCGGCTCGATCCTCGGCGGCCTCACGCGGCGCTAGGGCGCACCGGGCAGGGTTGACGCCCGCCGCTGCGGCTTTCAGCAGGGGCGGATGACGCTGACCCTGTTCGACCGCCCGGCCTTGCTGTTCCTCCCCGCGAGCAACCCGCGCGCCATCGCCAGGGCACGGGCCAGCGCCGCCGACCTGGTCGTCCTCGACCTTGAGGATGCGGTAAAGCCCGATGACAAGGCGTCGGCCAGGGCGGCGGCGGTCGCGGCGCTCGCCGAACCGTGGCCGATGCCGGTCGCGATCCGCGTCAATGCCCTCGACAGCGCCTGGTTCGCCGAGGACATAGCGGCGGTTCGCGCCAGCCGCGCCGACGCGGTGGTGATGCCGATGGTCGCCTTTCCCGCGGCGGTGAATGCAGCGCGGGAGAACGCAGGCAAGCCCGTGCTGGCGATGATCGAAAGCGCCGCCGGGGTGCTCGCCGCACCGGCCATAGCGCGCGACGCCGCCGGCCTGATCGCCGGGACCAACGACCTGTCCGCCGACCTCCACCTGCCGGCGGGAGCGGGGCGGGGCCCGCTCGCTTATGCACTGCAGCATATCCTCCTGTCGGCGCGCGCCGCGGGCATCGCCGCCTTCGACGGCGTGTTCAACCGGCTCGACGACCCCGCCGGCTTCGCTGCCGAGGCCGCCGACAGCCGCGCGCTTGGCTTCGACGGCAAGAGCCTGATCCACCCCGACCAGATTGCGCCGTGCCACGCCGCCTTCGCCCCCTCCGAGGAGGAACTGGACCACGCCCGCCGCCTCGTCGCCGCCGCTACCGGCGGCGCGGAGCGGTTCGAAGGGGCGATGGTCGAGGCGATGCACGTCGTCGCGGCCCGCCGCTTGCTTGCCCGTTACGCCTGACGGCCCTTGGCGAATCGGCCGCGTCCTGCCAAAGGCGCGCATGGCCCAACACAACGCGCTCCCCGACATCCCGCTTGGACTGACCTTCGACGACGTGCTTCTGCAGCCGCTCGCCTCGGACGTGCTGCCTTCGGGCGCCGACACCAGCACCTTTCTCACCCGCTCGATCCCGCTCAACATTCCGATCCTGTCGTCGGCGATGGACACGGTCACCGAAGTCGACATGGCGATCGCGCTGGCCCAGCTTGGCGGCATCGGCGTGCTCCACCGCAACATGGACGTCGATTTGCAGGCGGCGGCGGTGCGCGCGGTCAAGCGCTTCGAAAGCGGGATGGTGGTCAATCCGATCACCATGACGCCCGACCAGAAACTGGCCGACGCGCTCAATTTGATGAAGGCCAACCGGATCAGCGGCATCCCGATTGTCGAGAAAACCGGCAAGCTGGTCGGCATCCTGACCCATCGCGATGTCCGCTTCGCCGAAAACCCCCGCCAGCCGGTGCGCGAACTGATGACCGCCGACAACCTCGCCACGGTCCGCGAAGGCGTGACCCAGGAGGAAGCGCGGCGGATCCTCCATCAGCGGCGGATCGAAAAATTGCTGGTCGTCGATGACGCCGGCCATTGCGTCGGGCTGATTACCGTCAAGGACATCGAAAAGGCCGTCGCCTCGCCGCTCGCCACCAAGGATGGGGAAGGCCGCCTGCGCGTTGCCGCCGCCACCACCGTCGGCGACAATGGCTTTGAACGATCACGAGCGCTGGTCGAGGCCGGCTGCGACTGTATCGTCATCGACACCGCCCATGGCCACAACCGCGACGTCGCCCGCGCGGTCGAACGGCTCAAGAAGCTGTCGAACAGCGTCCAGGTCGTCGCCGGCAACGTCGCCACGGCGGACGCCGCCAAGGCGCTGGCCGACAGCGGGGCCGACGCGATCAAGGTCGGCATCGGCCCGGGATCGATCTGCACCACGCGGATCGTCGCCGGGGTCGGCGTGCCGCAATTAAGCGCGGTAATGGCCGCCGCCTCGGCCGCGGCAAAGATGGGCGTCCCGGTCATCGCCGACGGCGGCATCCGCACCTCGGGCGACGTCGCCAAGGCGCTCGCCGCGGGTGCCTCGACCGTCATGGTCGGCTCGCTCCTCGCCGGGACCGAGGAAGCGCCGGGCGAAACCTTTCTCTATCAGGGCCGCGCCTACAAGGCGTACCGCGGCATGGGCAGCGTCGGCGCCATGGCGCGCGGCTCGGCCGACCGCTATTTTCAGCAGGACATCAAGGACCAGCTCAAGCTCGTCCCCGAAGGGATCGAAGGCCAGGTCGCCTACAAGGGCCCGGTGCGCGACATCATCCACCAACTGGTCGGCGGGGTGAAGGCGGCGATGGGCTATACCGGCAGCCCGACCATCGCCGAGCTACAGCAACGCGCGCAGTTCGTCCGCATCACCAATGCCGGCCTCAGCGAAAGCCACGTCCACGACGTCACCATCACCCGCGAAGCCCCCAACTATCCGACGCGGGGATGATGTTCGGCGCGCTGCTTGCCGCACTGGCTGTTGCTACCGGACCGGCGCACATCGAACGTGTCGATTGCGCCCGGTTCGCGAAGGTCGCGGAAGGCGTCGCGGTGGAATGCGGCTATCTGCGCGCGCCCGAGGATCGTGACGTTCCGGGCAGCAGGACGATCGGCGTGCCGTTTGCGATCGTCCGCAACGCCAGGCGCACAGCCGAAGATCCGGTCATTTTCATGACCGGCGGACCGGGCGGGCAGGTCATCCCGTCGACCATCCGCGCGGTCGATCCGGCGTTCGGTGGCCGCGACCTTGTCTTCTTCGAGCAGCGCGGCACGGCGTTGGCGGATCCGCGGCTCGATTGCCCCGGCTATGCGGAGGAGAAGCAGCGGGCGCAACGTGGCGAGATCGACGGCAAGACCCTCGCCAGCCGCCTGACCCAGAAGGCCAGGCAGTGCGTTGCGGCGGCTCGGAACGCTGGCGCGGCGCTGTCGGGCTATACCACTCGGTCGATCGTCGAGGACGTTGAGGAGTTCCGCGCCGCGATTGGCTTCGATCGGATCAATCTGATCGGCCTGTCCTACTCGGGAAAAGTGGTTGCCGAATATGCCCGCGACCATCCCCGCCGCACGCGGGCGGTCATCGCGAACACGCCGCTGACCGTCGAGGCCAATTACGACGAATATGGTGAGAGCGCGATGCGAAGGTCGCTCGATCTCGTCTTTGCGGCCTGCCAACGGGATCGCGAGTGCAACCGCGCCCACCCGGCGCTCCGGATGAAATTCAATGCCATCGTCGCCAGGGCGGCGCGCCGTCCCTGGACCATCGCCGTGCCTGATCCGGCCGCGCCCGGTCACCAGCGCAGCGTTCGGGTCACGCCGTGGGTGGCCGCGAATGCGCTGCTCGACCAGCTCTACAGCGGCGCGACGATCGAGGGCCTGCCGCGCCTGATCGACGCAATTGCCGCAGGGGATCGCCAATCGATGATCTCGATCCTCGACATCGGCCGCTCGGACTATCCGTGGCTGATGCGGATGGCCTTGTGGTGTAATGAGGAAGTGCCGTTCGAAAGCCATGCGCGAATCGAACGGGACTTGCGCGCCTATCCCGAATTCGGCGGTGTTGACCAGTCGACCCTGCCGTTGGGCCTGTGCCGGCAGGCCGGCCTCAAGGCGCGCCCGCCAGCCCGGGAAAACAGCCCGGTTCGAAGCAACGTCCCGTTCCTGATCTTCTCCGGTCTGTTCGATCCCGCGACGCCGCCAGCGATTCAGCAACGGATGGCACGAACCCTGCCCAAGTCGACGATCGCGCTGTTTCCGGCCGCGGGCCACGGCGCTGGCTTCTCTGCCTGTGGCGCCAGCCTGATGGCGGCATTTCTCACGAATCCGGAGGGGAAACTCGACATAAGCTGCACGCGTGAGAAGCTGGTCCCCGCTTTCGCGCGGGGGAATTGACCATGCCAGCCGGACGCGTCGAATGACCCCGCCAGCGAGAGTTCAGGCCGCGATCGAGGTGCTTGATCAGGTGATGGCGTCGGCCGAGGCCGATGGCCCGCCGGCGGACACGCTCGTCCAGCGTTATTTCAAGACCCGCCGCTACGCCGGATCGAAGGACCGCCGGGCGGTCCGCGAGCTGGTGTTCCAGGCGATCCGCGCGGTCGGCGAGCGGCCCGCCAACGGCCGCGCGGCGATGGTGGCGTTGGCCCAACTTTCCACCGACCTTCCGGCGACGTTCGACGGATCCACTCACGGGCCGCAGCCGATCGGCGACGGCGAGCAAGGAGCGGAGCTTCGGCTCCTGCCGCGCTGGATCGAGGCGGAGCTGTCGCCGCTGGTGACGCCTCACGAATGGCCGGCGTTGCTCGACCGCGCGCCGCTCGACCTCCGCGTCAATGCCGCGCGCTCAGGCCGTGACGTCATGGCGGCACAGTTTCCGGGCGCCGAGCCGACCCGCCTCAGCCCGTGGGGCTTGCGCCTCCCCGCCGACAGCCAGATCAGCACCGACCCGGCCTTCGCCGACGGGCGCGTCGAGGTGCAGGACGAAGGCAGCCAGCTGATCGCGCTGGCCTGCGCCGCCGCCGACGGCATGACCATAATCGACTTGTGCGCCGGGGCGGGCGGCAAGGCGCTGGCGCTGGCCGCCGCCGCGCCGGGCGCGCGGATCGTGGCTGCCGACACCAACCGCCAGCGCCTGGCGCAGCTCGAACCGCGCGCCGCCCGCGCCGGCGCGACGATCGAGACACGGCTGCTCGATGGCGGCCGCGAGGCAGCGCAGCTCGCCGACCTCGTCGGGCTGGCCGATGTCGTGCTGGTCGATGCGCCGTGCAGCGGGTCGGGCACCTGGCGCCGCAATCCCGAAGGGCGCTGGCGGCTGACGCCCGAACGACTTGAGCGGGTGGTCGCGCTCCAGGCGCGGCTGCTCGACCTCGCCGTGCCGCTGGTCCGCCCCGGCGGGGCATTGGTCTATGCGACCTGCTCGATCCTCAGCGCCGAGGGCGCGGGGCAGGCGGCAAATTTCTTAGGCCGCCATTCATCTTGGGACAGGCAGGATGTCGGCTTCGATGGTGGACGCGACGACGGCGCAGGCAGGTTGCTCACGCCGGCCCACGATTCCACCGACGGATTTTTCGTCGCGCGCTTCATCGGCCCATGCTAGGGAAGCACGACTGGTTGGAGATTATCATGCGTTTTTCGCCGCTTGCGCTTACCCTTGGGCTTGCCGCCTCGGCCATGTCGGTCGCCGTCAGCGGGCAAAAGCCCGATGACCAGATCGCCCCCCGGTCGGTCGCGCTGGTGCAGCAGGCGCAGGCCGCGCTGAGCGCCGGCAACCTCGATACCGCCGATGATTTGCTCGAGACCGCGCTGGCGGTCGATCCGCGCAACCGCGCCGCGTTCGTCGCACTGGGCCGCGTCGCCACGCGCCAGAAATTGTTCGGCAAGGCCATCCGCCTGACCAACAAGGCGCTGGCGCTGGAGCCGACCGACCGCGACGCCGTCGCGGTGCAGGGGCAGGCGATGGTCGAGCTCGGCGCGCTGCCGCGGGCCAAGGAAAATCTGGTCAAGCTTCAGAAGCTGTGCGCCGGCCCATGCCCGCAGGCCGCGGCGCTGTCGGCGGCGATCGCCCATGGCCCAGCGCTGGCGGCGTCGACGACCAAGCCGCCGCTCAAGAAGATCAACTAGCCTTTAGTGTCAGCAGCCGGGCGACGGCGGCGAATTCGTCGACGCTGACCGTCTCTGCGCGGCGGTCGGCGGCGATCCCGACCCTGGCCAGCGCGTCGAGTGCGCCCGGCATCGCCTTCAGCGACTGGCGAAGCATCTTGCGCCGCTGCCCGAAGGCGGCGGCGGTGAGCTGTTCTATCACGGCTGACGAGACGCCCTCCGGCGCCACTTTGGGCACGAGGTGCACGACCGCCGAGGCGACCTTGGGCGGCGGCACGAACGACGAGCGGTGGACCGCCATCGCGATGCGCGGAATCGCTCGCCACTGCGCCGCGACCGCCAGCCGCCCGTAGGCGTCGTCCCCGGCCTTGGCGACGATACGCTCGGCGACTTCCTTCTGGAACATCAAGGTCAGCGACCGCCACCACGGCGGCCAGGCTTCCCCGCCGAGCCAGCGGATCAGCAAGGCGGTGCCGACATTGTAGGGCAGGTTGGCAACGACGTGCGCGCCGTCCCCGAGCTCGGCCTGCTCGTCGATCTCCAGCGCATCGCCTTCGATCAGCCGCAACCGCCCGCCGCTTTCCGCCTCCAGTTCGGCCAACGCCGGCAGGCAGCGGCGGTCGCGCTCGACCGCGACCACGCGGGCGCCCGTGTCGAGCAAGGCGCGAGTCAGCCCACCCGGACCGGGCCCGACTTCATAGACGGTATCGCCCGCGCCGAGACCGGGCACGTCCGCGATCCGCGCCAGCAACTGTCGGTCGAGGATGAAGTTCTGGCCTAGCGCTTTCGATGCCGACAGGCCGTGGCGGGCGATGACCGACCGCAGCGGCTCCGGACCGGTCATGCCACCGGGCAGGCGGCGTTGCGAAGCGCGGCGCAGTGCGCGGCCATGCGGATCGCCGCGGCCATTGCCAGCGGCGTGGCGCGGTCGTCGCCGGCGATGTCGAACGCCGTGCCATGGTCGGGCGCGGTGCGGACGATCGGCAGGCCGAGCGTGACGTTGACGCCCTCGTCGAAATGGAGCGCCTTCAGCGGGATCAGCGCCTGGTCGTGATACATGCACAGGGCCGCGTCATATTTGGCTCGCGCGGCGGCGTGGAACATGGTGTCGGCGGGGTGGGGGCCGGTGACCCGCCAGCCTTCCGCCCGCAGTGCCTCGATCGCCGGCATGATCAGGTCGATCTCCTCGCGCCCGAGCGAGCCGCCTTCGCCGGCGTGGGGGTTGAAGCCCGACACCGCGAGCCGCGGGTCGGCGATCCCGAAATTGCGTTGCAGCCCGCGCAGCGTCGCCCGCCCGCGCGCCTCGATCAGCCCCGCGGTCAGCACGTCCGTCACCCGCGCCAACGCGACATGGGTCGTCACCGGCACCGTCTTCAGCGTCGGCCCGGCGAGCATCATCGCGACGTTGAGCGGCGACACCCCGCAGCGCTCGGCGACGAATTCGGTCTGGCCCGGGTGGCTGAAGCCGATGGCGTACAGCTGCTGCTTGGACACCGGCCCGGTGACCACCGCCGACGCCGACCCCGACCGCGCCAGCCCGACCGCCAGTTCGAGCGCGTCGAGCGAGCAATGCGCGCCGGGAACGCTGGGGCAGCCAGGCACGTCCGCTTGGGCCGCGGCGATCGGCAGCAACGGCAGGCCGAGATCGAACGCGCTGTCGGCTTCGCGCGGGTCGTCGATCGTCGCGATCGGCCCGTCCCATACTGCCGCCAGGCTGCGCGGATCGCCGATCGCGACAAACGGCGGCAGGCTGAAGCGGTCGCGGTTGTCCCAGCATTTGGCGACTACTTCGGGCCCGATCCCGGCGGGATCGCCGAGCGAGACGGCCAGCGGTTGCAGGGAGGCTTGGATCACGCGCCCGCCTTAGCGGAAATCGATCACCGCGTCGCGCCTGAGGTCGCGCAGGTAACGGCGGGCGCGCATGTTGACGCGCTCTTCGTTGAGCTGGCTGTAGACCTGGTCGTAGCTGGGCAGCGAATCCTCGACTTCGTCACGGCCGCACATCACCAGCACGCGCACGCCCTCTTCGAGGTTGCCGAACGGGCGCGTCGCCTGGCCGATCTGCATCGGCATCATCATCTCCTGAAGCGCGGCGGGCAGCTCGCGGAGCTTGACCTGGTCGGACTGGACGACATCGCCGTTGAAGTCCGCCGCCAGTTTCTCCGCCCCGCCACAGCCGCCGATTGTCCGCGACGCCGCGGCGAACGCGTCGACCCGGGCCGAGGCCTGTTCCTTGGTGATGCCCTTGGGGAAGGCCAGCGACACCTGCTTGAGGTTGAGCACGGCGTTGCGCGGGTCCTTCGACAGGATCGTCCGGCTGTCCTGCACGGCGATGATCGAAATGCCGCCGGCGACATCGATCGGCGCCGACAATGTGCCCGGCTTCATCGAGCGCACCGCCTGGCCAAGCGCCTCGGGAAGCTGTTCGGGCCGGACCCAGCCAAGGTCGCCGCCGACCGCCGCGGTCGACGCTTCCGAATATTGCCGCGCATAAGCGGCGAACGACGCGCCGCCGTTGAGCGCGTCGATGATCTTCTGGGCGTTGGCCGCGATTTCGCCGTGGTTGACGCTGTTCGCCTGGAGGAAGATTTCACCGATGTGATATTCTTGGCTGCCCTTGGACGCTTCGAGCTTCTGGATGACCGCCTTGACCTCGTCGTCGCCAATGCTGACGGCATTCTCGATCTTGGCGCTTTGCAGGCGGCGCCAGGCGATCTCGCCCTCGATCTGGTGGCGGATCGAGCGGATCGATGAATTGTTGGCGGCCAGGTAGGTGGCCAGTTCATCGGGCGTCTTCTTGACGTTCGAGGCAACCCGCACGAGCGCGCGGTCGATGTCCGCCGGCTTGATCACGATCTCCTCGCTCTTGGCCGCCTGGATCTGCAGCGTCTCGTCGATGAGGTTGCGCAGCACCTGCTGGCGAAGCCGGTCGACCTCGTCGGGCGCCACGGCCTGGCCGTTGGCGAGCGCGAGCAAGGCAATGCGCTGGTCGACGTCGGTCTGGGTGATGACCTCGCCGTTGACGATCACGGTGGCCTTGACGATCTGCGGCATCGGCGCGCCGTAGACGTTGGGATTTTCGGGCAGCTGCAGGGCGGTGGCGCTGTTCGGTTGCGGCGGCGCGACCTGCGCCACGCCGGCGGTCGCGATCGCGATCAGGCCGATGGAGGCCAGCAACAGCGCCGTGCGCGTGCGTCCCGTAAAGCTCGTCGTTTCAAATACCACGCGTCAATTCCTTGAAAGCCAAGAGAGTTTTTCGAAAGGCGGAATGTTCTATCGTCGCTGAACGCAGGCTTAGCGGCCAAGGCCTTTAAGCGCTACATGGAGTGAGAAGGTGCTGCCCTTGCGGAAGGTCCCGATGCGCTCATAGTCGTGCTTCCACGACAGGCCAAGCTCCAGGCAATCGTCGTCATAGCTGATGCCGAGGCGCTGGCGCACCGGCTGATAGCCATCGGCCGCGCTGAGCGGGTCTTCCTTGTCGCTGGTAAGGTCGATGACGGTCGCCCCGAACACCGACCAGTAACGCGTGAACTTCCACCGCCCGGCGAACCGCAGTTCCTCCTTGTCGCGCAGATCCTCGACCGAGCTGGCGATGTCGCGGTTGAGGCGGAGGTAACCGATCTGGGCGAAGGTCTGTTCGGTGCCGACGGTCAAATCGACTTCGTTGCGGCGGATCGCGAAATTGTCCTTGTCGACCCGGTAGCGGTGGGTGAGGTCGACCAGCCGACCGAAGCGGATGCGGGTCTTACCGACAATGTCGCTGAAGCGGTCGGTCAGCCCGGTGCCGTCGGGGAAGATGCTCGGGCTGCGGGTCAGGCGATAGCTTTGGCCGATGACCGCCTGGATCGCCCAGTTGGGCCGGTCGAGCGCCCATTCGGCGCCATAGGTGACGCGCGACCCGTCTTCCCACCGGTCGTAGCCGGGGAAGCGGTTGAGCGCGAACAGGTTGCTGTCTTCAAGGTCGACCGAGCGGGCATCCTCGTTGGGAATGGCGAGGTTCTTGGTCGGCGGCGTCAGCACCAGCTGCAGGCGCGGGGTGAAGCGCTGCAACCCGCCCATCGCCGGCCCGATCAACGGCCATTGCAGGTCGGCGGCGAGCGCCCCGATGCCGCGGAAGTGCCAGCCGTCGAGGCCGCGATAGATGGCCACGCTGGTCGCGGCGGAATCGTTGGTGTGATAGACATCGCCCCGGCCGTAGGCGGTGAGGTCGAGCTCCTGGCCCATGCGGGTGATGCGGCGCAGGTCCCAGCGCGCGCCGGCGAAGGCGCGCTGCGTATCCTGCCCCTCAAGCCGCAGGATGGCGAGGCTGTTGGCCTGGAGCTCGACCGTCCCGCCGAGCAAGGGCCGGGGCAGCTTGAACCGCGCGTCGATCGCCGGCAGCGCGATCGGGATGCGCTTCTGGATATCGTCGACGCGCAATCCCTGGAACGCCCAGCCGGCGATCGTCAGATAACTGTTGGGCGTGATCCGCTCGAGGTCGAGGAAATTGCGCAGCCGGTCGTCGCGGGTGAGGTCGTATCGGCGGGTGACGGTCTTGTCCGTCGCCACCCGGAACGACCCGGTCAGTCGCCACGCCGGGCTGAACTGCGCCTTGCCATTGGCCTCCAGATACGCGCGGATGCCGTGGTTGACGGGGCCAGTGGAAACCGCCGAGCTGGTCTGCTCGATCCGGCCGTAGGTGAGGAACGCGCCGACCTGGAAGGCGCCGAGCCGGTTGAGGTTGCGGAAGCGCGCTTCGACGCCCGGCAGATTCTTGGTATAGACGTGCGGGGTGATCGTCAGGTCGCGGTTCGACGCGAAGCGGAAATAATAAGGCAGGCTGACTTCGAACCCGTTCGATCCCGAAATGCTGATGTCGGGCACCAATGCGCCGGTCGCGCCGCCGCGGTCGCTGCCGTCGCTGACTGAAAAGATCGGCAGGAGCGGCATGGTCAGGCCGAACAGATGGAGCCGGGCGCCGCGGAAGCGGATCCGCGCATTAGCCGGGTCCTGGATCACTTCGGCGGCCGAGATCGACCAGCTCGGTTCCTTCGGGCAGCCGTTGGCGCCGGTCACCGGGCAAGCCGAATAGACCGCATCCTGGAACGTCGTGCGCTTGCCGACGCGGGTCGCCCGCTGCGCCGCGATGCGGCCGCCGCTGTCGAGCACGACCAAGAGGTTGTCGACGGTGCCGTCGCGCAGGCTGTCGGTCAGCACGACATGGTCGCCGACCAGCCGGTTGCCCTCCGGCGAGACCATCACGACCGACCCGTCGGCGACGACTTCGCCGCTCGTGCGGTTCCACTCGACCTTGTCGGCGGCAAGGTAATTGCCGTCGCGGGACATCCGCACCCGGCCAGTCGCGCTGACCGTTTCGGCCTTGCTGTCGTAGGTCACGAGGTCGGCCGAAAAAGCGATTTCGGGCTCAACCGCGGGCGTAGTGTCGGAGGCGGCGGTATCGGCGGGAACGGGGGCGTCCTGCGCCACGGCGGCGCCGGGGAGCGCAAGGAGGAGCGGCAGCGCCGTCCAGCAGCCTCGTATCCCTCGCACTTGCCTCGTCCCGCCCGATGGTTTCCGCTACGCTCGAGCCTCCAGCCTATTGCACCTCAGGTTGCATGCGGCAATCCGCTTCGGGTCCCCCCGGGCTTTGCAGGCGGAGCGGGGCGTCCTAAGGAGCGCGTCACCATCCGCATTGCCCGAGGAACTCCATGCAGATTCGCTTCGCCGCCGCCCGCCCCGCCGGAGACCATGCGCTCATCATCCCCGTCCCGGGCGGTGCTGGAAGTCCCTTGCTGGCCGAATTTGCCGGCGCCGAAGCAGCGCTTCGCCGTCAGCGCTTCGAGGGCGAAGCCGGCAGCGTCGCCGAGCATTTCGACAACGGCCGCCGCATCCTGGCGATTGGCGCCGGCAATGGGCTGGCCGGTGCCAGCGCTGAGAAGCTCGGCGGCACCGCGGTCGCGCGGCTGCTGACGTCGGGCGAGCGCGAGGCGGTGATCGACCTCAGCGGCGCGGGCCTTGACGCCGACGGCGCCGCCCGGGTCGCACTGGCCGCGGCATTGCGCGCATGGCGCATCGACCGCTACCGCACCCGGCTCAAGGACAAGCAGAAGCCGACGCTCGAGGCCGTGACGATCGTCGGCGCGCCGGACGGTGCCGAGGCGCGCTGGACGTCGCGCTATGCGGCGCTGGTCGACGGCGTCGCGCTGACCCGTGAGCTGGTCGCCGAGCCGGCCAACATCCTCTATCCGGAAAGCTTCGTCGCCCGCTGCCGCGAAAGCATGGAAGGCACCGGCCTGACCCTGCGCGTGCTTGGCCAGGCGGAGATGGAAAAGCTCGGCATGGGCGCGCTGCTCGGCGTCAACCAGGGCTCGGTGCGCAAGCCGCAACTGCTCGCCATCGAATGGCACGGCGGGGCCGAGGGCACCAAGCCGTTGGTGTTCGTCGGCAAGGGCGTGACCTTCGACACCGGCGGCATCTCAATCAAGCCGGCGCTCGGCATGGAAGCGATGAAGTGGGACATGGGCGGCGCCGGCGCGGTGGCCGGGGCGATGAAGACGCTCGCGCTGCGCAACGCCAAGGCCAATGTCGTCGGCATCTGCGGGCTGGTCGAGAACATGCCCGACGGCAATGCCCAGCGCCCCGGCGACATCGTCACCACCATGTCGGGCCAGACGGTCGAGGTCATCAACACCGACGCCGAGGGCCGGCTGGTGCTGGCCGACGCGCTGACCTGGGCGCAGCAGAAATATAAGCCCAGGACGATCGTCGACCTCGCTACCTTGACCGGGGCGATGATCATCACGCTGGGCCACGAAATGGCCGGGCTGTTCGCCAATGACGAGGCGCTCGCCGCGAGCCTGATCAAGGCGGGCGAGGAGAGCGGCGACAAATTGTGGAGGCTGCCGATGGGCGAGGCCTATGACCGGCTGATCGATTCGCCGATCGCCGACATCAAGAACGTCGGCCCGCGCCACGCCGGTTCGATCACCGCCGCGCAATTCATCCAGCGCTTCATCGACGACGGCGTCGCCTGGGCCCATCTCGACATCGCCGGCATGGCCTGGTCCGACAAGGCCAAGCCGACCTACGACAAGGGCGCCACCGGCTTCGGCGTGCGCCTGCTTGACGCGCTGGTCGCCGATACAATGGAGGCCGCGCGCTAGGCGCGATGCGGGTCGACTTCTACCAGCTTGGCCCGGCCGCATCGCCCGACGCGGTGATCGCAGCGCTGGCCGGGCGGCTGGTGAGCGAGGGCCAGCGGCTGCTGGTGGTCGCTGCCGACGAGGGCAGCCGCGCCCGCCTCGACCGCTTGCTGTGGGACCAGGGCGCGGCGAGCTTCCTCCCCCATGGCCTCGCCGGCGGGGCCGAGGACGCCGCCCAGCCGGTGCTCATCTCGGGCGGAGTCGATGCCCCCAACGGCGCCCGCAACCTGCTCATCGCCGACGGCGAATGGCGCGAGGCGGCGCTCAATTACGACCGCGCCTTCTTCCTGTTCGACGACGCCACACTCGAAGCGGCGCGGCTGGCGTGGAAATTGCTGTCGGGCCGCGACGGGGTCGAGCGCAACTACTGGGCGCATGAGGAAGGCCGCTGGGTCAGGAAGGCCTAAGCCGGCTTGCCCTGCGCGACCGGCCCGGCTAGGGGCGCGACCAATCCCAACCCTTGCAGTTCCGGAGCCTTTCCATGGCGGTTACCCGCACCTTTTCGATCATCAAGCCCGACGCCACCCGCCGCAACCTGACCGGCGCCGTCACCAAGATGCTGGAAGACGGCGGCCTGCGCGTCGTCGCCTCCAAGCGCATCCACATGACCAAGGACCAGGCCGAGGGCTTTTACGCCGTTCACGCCGAGCGGCCGTTCTTCAACGACCTCGTCGCCTTCATGATTTCCGGCCCGGTCGTGGTCCAGGTGCTCGAAGGCGACAACGCCATGCAGCGCAACCGCGACATCATGGGCGCCACCAACCCGGAAAACGCCGAAGCCGGCACGATCCGCAAGGAAATCGCCGAATCGATCGAAGCCAATTCGGTCCACGGGTCGGACTCGGACGAGAATGCGGCGACCGAAATCGCTTACTTCTTCAAGCCGGAAGAAATCGTCGGCTGAGGCCGTCAGACGCTCGAGCTTTTCGCGAGGCTAGCCGCGCGAGAACCCGGTCAGACGCAGCGAGTGGCCACCGAACAGCCCGCCGCCGGCCCAGCGGTAGGCAATGCGGTAGCGCCCGCCGCCGGTTCGTTCGTTCCCCGCCTCGATATAGCGCGCGGAGACGGTGACCCGGATGGTGCCGTTGCCCTCCTTATTGCTCGCGGGAAGCAGCGCCTCAACCGCGGAGGCGGTGAGGCTGGGTTCACTGCCGAGGTCGAGGGGCGCTTTGCCTGGCGCGGAAAGGGTCAGCGTCTCGAGTGCGTGACCGGGTTCGACCGGCGAAATCGTTAGCGCCTTGCCATCGCTTTCGACTTTGCCGCGCAGCGCCAGCGGCACCGAGCGTGTCTTCTCAATGACCATTGTGGGTTTGTCGTTTCGTCCCGACCAACCGTTCCACAAGCCGAGCGCCGAAATGATCAGCGCGGCGATCGCGATTGCCTCGCCCAAATTGATCAGGCGACGGCGCTTGGCTTGGGATGGGATTTCGGTCGGATCCGTCATCGTTCGCTCCTAGAAGTCCTCGGCCGCGCGCATCAGCTTGGTCAGGCGGGGCGGGGCTGAGGCGCGCCAGCTGCGTGTCAGCCAGTCGGCGACATGGTCCCAGTCGACGTCGCGGCGGTTGAGGCGGATCGCCAGCCACCCACCGGCGCCATAATATTTGGGCCAGTAATAGATGTCGGGGTGGGCCTCGATCAGCCCGGTCATTTCGTCGGCGCCGCTGGCCTTGACCAGCAGGCCGACCGCCTCCTCGCCGTGATGGTGGCCGGCGAGGATGGCGAACAATTTGGGCGTCTTGTTCGCCCCGACCGACCAGCCGGGCGAGCCGTGGCTGGTCTTGCGGCCGACCTCGGGCAGGCGGTTGGCGAGGGCGTCGACCTTGGCCTCGATCCACTCGGCGCTCATCTCGCGGGCGACGAACTGGGCGACGATGCGCGGGTACAATTGATGCTCGGCGATGAGCACGCGGGTAGCGAGGGTGTCGGCGTCGTCGCCGGGGAGGACCGCGACCTCGACCTGGCCGAGGATCGGGCCGTCGTCGAGTTCGGCCGTCACGAGGTGGACGGTGGCGCCGGTCGTCGCTTCGCCGGCGGCAAGCACCTCGGCGTGGGTCCTGAGCCCCTTGTGGCGCGGCAGGAGCGAGGGGTGGATGTTGACGATGCGGCCGTCCCAGCGGGCGATGAAGGCGGGCGGGATAATCCGCATGAAGCCGGCCAGCGCGATGACCTCCGTTCCGGCGGCACGAAGGTCGGCATCGAGCCGCTCCCAATAAGCAGCGCCGAGCGCCTTGCCGTCGAGGGCGGCGACGGCGACCCCTTCGGCTTGGGCGAGGGCCAGGCCCGGCGCGCCCGGCTTGTCGCTGGCGACCAGCGCGACCTCATAGGGGCAATCGTCGGCCCGGGCGGCATAGATCAGCGCCGCCATGTTCGACCCGCGGCCGGAGATGAGGATGGCGACCTTTGTCTTAGTCATACGCACGGTGGCCGAGCGTTACCCATGAAAGCTGGCCGACCAAGCGTCGACCGAACTCCACGTTCCGGCCGATCCGCTGACGGTGCAGCCGGCCTCGCCCGCCTCGACCCGGCCGATGCGGTGGACGGTTTCGCCAGAGGCCTGAAGATCGGCGGTGACCGCGTCGGCGTCGGCGTCGCGGACGATGGCGGCCATGCCGATGCCGCAGTTGAAGGTCTTGGCGAGTTCGCCGGGCGCGATTCCGCCGCCAGCCTGAAGGAATCCGAACAAGGCGGGCAGGGGCCACGCGTCGCCATCGACCACGGCGTGCGAACCCTTGGGCATAACCCGCGGAATATTCTCGAGTATTCCACCGCCCGTGATATGCGCCAGGGCGCCGATGCGGCCGCCGCGAACCAGCGGCAGCAGGCTTTTGACATAGATCCGCGTCGGCTCGAGCAGGACATCGCCGAGGCTTCGCGCTGCGTCGAACGGCGCGGGCGCGGCCAGGTCCCAGCGATTGTCGGCGGCCAGCCGGCGGACGAGGCTGAAGCCGTTCGAATGGACACCCGAGCTGGCCAGCCCGAGGATGACGTCGCCGGGCGCGACGCGGTCGCCGGTGAGCACCTGCGCCCGATCGACCGCGCCGACGCAGAAGCCGGCGAGGTCGTAGTCGCCGGCCGCGTACATGCCGGGCATTTCCGCGGTCTCGCCGCCGATCAACGCGCAACCGGCCTGACGGCAGCCGTCGGCGATCGACGCGACGACCGCCTGGGCGACCACCGGGTCGAGCTTCGCGCTGGCGTAATAATCAAGGAAAAACAACGGCTCGGCGCCCTGGACGATAAGGTCGTTGACGCACATCGCGACGAGGTCGACGCCGACGCCGTCGTGGCGGGCGAGGTCGATGGCGAGCTTGAGCTTTGTCCCAACGCCGTCGTTGGCGGCGACCAGCAAAGGATCGTCATAGCCCGCCGCCTTCAAATCGAAGAAGCCACCGAAGCCGCCCAATTCGGCATTGGCGCCGGGCCGGGCGGTCGATTTGGCGAGCGGGGCGATGGCCCGGACCAGCGCATTGCCGGCGGCGATCGACACGCCCGCGTCTTCGTACGTCAGTCCCATTCGTCACCCCACAGCCAAGCGCCCCGTGGCTGTTAGCCACAAGCCGCTTGGATTTCCACGCCGTTGTCGCCAAAAGCCCCCCATGCTCAGGCCGCCGCGCACCGCCGTCCTTCTGATCGCCGCGCTGGCCGCGCTTGGCGGCGGCGGGGTGTTGCTGGCCCAGATGGAGGCCGGCGACCGCGGCATCCTGCCGATCGACAGCAGCGGCACGCTCGAAATCGGCGGCATCCACGTCGATGTCGGCGGCAAGACCGGGCAGGAGGCGCGCTTCGCCGGATGGCGAATCGCCCAGCGTGAAGGGTTCAAGGCGTTGTGGGCGAAAAGCCACGGCCAGCCGATCAGTGCGGCGCCGTCGCTGCCCGATTCGGCGCTCGATGACCTCGTCAGCTCGATCATCGTCGAGCGCGAACAGATCGGCCCCAACCGCTACATCGCCGACCTCGGCATTTCGTTCGACCGCGCGCGGGCCGGGGAGATCCTCGGCATCGGCGGCCAGGTGCGCCATTCGGCGCCGATGCTGCTGATTCCGCTGATGACCAGCGGCGGGGCGCAGACCACGGTCGAGCTGCGCAACCCGTGGCAGCGCGCCTGGGCCAGCTTCCGCACCGTCCAGAGCCCGATCGATTATGTCCGGGTGTCGGGCATGGGGGTCGACCCGTTGCTGGTCAACGCGTCGCAAGTGCGCCGCCCGGGCCGCGGCTGGTGGCGCAACCTGCTCGATTTGTATGGCGCCGCCAACGTGCTGGTCGCCGAAGTCGACGTCCACCGGCTCTACCCGGGCGGGCCGGCCAAGGCGACCTTCACCGGCAGTTTCGGCCCCGACCGGCAGTTGCTCGGCAGTTTCACATTGACCGCCAAGGACAGCGCCGATCTTCCGCGGATGATGAATGAGGGCGTCCAGAAGATGGACCAGTTGTTCGCCGACGCGCTGGCCGCCGGGATCGTGCGCGGCGACCCGTCGCTGATCATCCTGCCGCCGCCGCCGCCGCCCGAGGAAACGCCCGACGCAACCGCGCCGACCGGCCCGGCGAGCGTCGTGCAATTGCTGCTCGCCGCGCCCGACAGCGCGGCGCTGAGCGGCGCCATCGCTCAATTGCAGGGCATCGCCGGGGTCGACGCGGTGACCGAGCGGAGCCTCGCCATAGGCGGTACCAGCACCTTGTTCGTGACCTATCGCGGCGATGTCTCGGCGTTGCGCGCGGCCCTGATGGCGCGGGGCTGGAGCGTCGATTATGCCGGCGGAATGCTGCGCGTGGCGCGCCCCGCCGCGCCGCCGCCGCAACCGACGGCGCCCGCCCCGGCTCCGGCCCCGGCGCCAGGTTCACCGACACCGTGAAAAGCGCAACCGACCAGATCGCGCTCCCGCTCGACTGGCCGCAAGCCGAGGACGACAGCCG